>JBCCBF010000317.1:0-3310 GCA_039814445.1 Pseudomonadota bacterium | reverse complement strand
GTGCCGCCGATATACATACCCGGTCGACGGCGCACGGGTTCGAGACCTTCGAGGACCTCAATCTCAGCGGCTGTATAGCTGTTATCGTCGGATGCTTTATTGGCGAATAAATCAGACATGGGTATCGATCGGGTGGCGGTTATGAACGGGCTTGGGCATGGCGTTACGGTTTAATCCTATCGGTCTATTGTCTATAAGCGCGTGTGCCTTGCCTAGGGTGATTGATAATTTGGTGACTGATAATTTAGCGAGCCTTTGATGACAGATGACCAGCAGCCATTCGATAAAATTCCGGCGTTACGAACCATTGCGATGCCCGCCGATACAAACCCCAGCGGTGATATCTTTGGCGGCTGGTTACTGGCGCAAATGGATTTGGCCGGTAGCATCCCAGCGGTCGAGCGGGCCCAAGGTCGGGTAGCAACGGTTGGTGTCCAGGCAATGACCTTTTATAAACCGGTGATGGTCGGTGACGATGTGAGTTTTTACGCTGATATCGTCAAGGTGGGTCATACCTCGGTCACGGTGCAGGTGGTTACTTATGCCCGCAGTCGGGTAACCGGCCAATCGGTCAGGGTCACCGAGGGTGAATTTACCTATGTGGCGCTTGGTGACGATCGCCGCCCGCGGCCTGTTCCCAAAGATGTACCCAAAGATATGGCTGAATAGTTGGTTCTGGCGGCTTACCCCTATGCTTGTGGTTACGTAAAATTCATGGGTGATTAGCCCTGGGCGGCGCTGGCCCAATTTGGTGGCCGTGATGCCAGCTTGGGTTTTGCGGCCCTGGAAGACGTTTGAGCCATGGCCGCTGACCGTCTTTTTGCCGGGTTTTGGCGGGGTGGCTGGTTTTGTGTGGCCACTCGGCGCGTTGTTTGTGGTCCGGATGGCTGTGCCCGCCGGCGCTTTTTCAGCCGCTGGCGCAAGCCGTTATGGACCGAACGCGATAACACAGCTAACTCATCCAAACGCACAGCCAGGGCGGCAAACACATCGGTGTTTTTCTCGTGCAAGCGGCCTTCAGTGGCGAGGGCGGCCATATCGGCGACCCGACGGTCAAATTCAGCCAGCTGGGTATGCAGCATGCGAGCTTGCAAGCCAATCGACCGGCTAAACCGGCCCACCTCCTGCCAATGCTCGCTGATCAGATTTGGCAGGTCGAACCGTAAAGCACGCAAATCACTGGCCGTATGACCCGATGGCTTGTTGCTAGCCAGGCGGGCGATATCGGCGCGTTCAGCCAAAGCGAAGCTTAAATTGAGGGTCTCTTGATCAAGCGCCATGGCCAGTTGCCGGGCTGAGCGATTGCGATCCGCCCATTCTTGCTGGCTGTCCTGGGCGCGGGTTTTCCGCTCCCAAGGCCAGATCCCGGTGTACCAATAATAAAGGAATAGCCCTAAAGCGGCCAATAACAGGCTGGCCAGGCCCACCCAAAGAAGCGGGCTCATGGTGACGCCTGGCTGTTCGGCCACCGGCATGGGGATAGTGCGCGGTGCTTCGCCCGGCGGGGTGGGGATGTACAACTCCCCACGTTCTTGTGCGGCGCGGTGGCGCTGGATCACATCATCTAAATGGCCGATCAGCCCCAGTAACAGGCTGTCATTGGGCAAGGTTGCCGGCAGGCTGGGTTGGCCAAATTCGGGTAAGTTGCTCGGCAGGTCGATGGCCGCATCAAGGCTGGCCACTTGGTCTGGTTGGTTGGCGCGATCACGCAAGCCAAAAGTATGGAACTGTACATCTTGTACCTCGTTAGTGGCGCTGGCCACGCTTGCCGTGACACCGGCTGTCGCGGGAATATCCGAGGTGATGAAGCTCACCCTATCGGCACTGGCTGGGGTGGCGATGGTATCAGGGGCGAGTGATGCCACCGGTACTGGGTTTGACAGATCAACCACAGAGCCATCATCAAACCGGATCACTGGGCCATCGCTATAATTGATGGCGGCTGCGTCCAATGGCTTGGGGGCTGGTGGTGATAAATCGCGCGGCGGTGTACGGCGGTTGAAGCCTGCCGTGTGGACCGGTATTGGGCCACCACTTTGATTGCCCCATAGGCCTAGATCAGCACGCCGCGCTTGGCGTTCGGCATCAAGATATAGGTCAGCCACTGGGGTGCCGGCCACTTGCTGACGGTCCACCAGGGCGCGTCCGGAATCAATCAGGGTAAGCGCGAGATTTGGAATAACCTCGGTGCCGCAGGCGGCAAGCGTCATGCCATCGGTGTCGGTGCCCACGGTGACGCATTGTACGGGGGTGCCCTTGGTGAGGCGGATCAAATCACCCGATGCACGGCTCTGGGCCGCCATTTCCAAGGGGATGATAACACCGTGCAGGCGCAAATCCCGGCCCTGGACGCGCAAGACGCCGGCGCGGGTAATCTCGGCGATACCATTGATCCGCGCACCCACCGGCGTGACATTGCCCAAATTGGTGGCCACGGGCAGGCGTGGTGCTGCCTGGGTTTGCATCGTCTGGGTTTGCATCGTCCCGCGATAGGGATTGTAGGCTTGTTGTGCGGCGACCAGGGTCGGTACGCTAACCGCTAAGGCTGTGACGCCAGCGAGGACCCAACCATACCGACCGCCGGGGCGGTGGCGGTGCGTGATGATAGATTTCAATATATCGGCCATGGGGGCGGCGCCTAAGCAGTCGTCAAACACAGATTTAGCAGACTGACGCTACAATATATTGTGGTGATACCCCTGTTTAAGCGCCTAAATCCTGTGGATTAGTGGGGTGGCTTGAGGCGCTAGAGATCATGATTTCACTTGTTTTATCGCAGCAAAAAGGGCGATTATAACACCGCCCTTTGCTCGCCTTTTAAGGCTTAAAATTGTTTTAAAACAGCGAATTAGACGCTGTAATACATCTCGAACTCGATGGGGTGTGGCATGGTTTCGAACGCCTCAACCTCTTCCATCTTCAGCTCGATATAGCCATCGATCTGATCCTTGTTGAAAACGTCGCCCTTAAGCAGGAATTCGTGATCTTCGGCCAGCGATTCGAGGGCCTCACGCAGGCTGCCACAGACGGTAGGCACGGCGGCCAACTCTTCTGGGGGCAGGTCATAGAGGTTCTTATCCATGGCATCGCCCGGGTGGATTTTGTTCTGAATGCCGTCGAGACCAGCCATCAACATGGCGGCAAAGGCCAGGTATGGATTGGCCGTCGGATCTGGGAAGCGGACTTCCACGCGCTTGGCTTTCGGGCTCGTCACATAAGGGATACGGCAGGAGGCCGAACGGTTACGTGAGGAATAAGCCAAGAGGACCGGGGCTTCATACCCTGGGACCAGACGCTTATAGCTGTTGGT
>JBCCBF010000155.1:0-6489 GCA_039814445.1 Pseudomonadota bacterium | reverse complement strand
CCTAAAAGAGAAGGGGTTCACCCCGGATGTCATCGTCGCTCACCCAGGCTGGGGTGAGGCGTTGTTTGCCAAAGATATCTTTCCCGACACCCCCTTGCTCAATTATTTCGAGTTTTATTATCGGGCGTATGGGGCGGATGTGGGCTTCAACCCCGAGGATGAGATCAGCGTGGATGATAAATGCCGTATTCGGGTGAAGAACACGGTGAACTTCCTGGCCCTAGAGGCCGCCGATGCGGGCATGTCGCCGACCTTCTGGCAGTACTCACGAAACCCCGAAGAATTCCACTATAAGATATCGGTCATCCATGACGGGATCGATACCAATATGTGCCGCCCCGATCCCCGTGCGACCTTGACCCTGGATGATGGGCGGGTGTTGAGCCGGGATGATGAAGTGATCACCTATGTGGCCCGGAATCTTGAACCCTATCGCGGGTTTCCGCAATTCATGTGCGCGGTGGAAATGCTACAAAAAGAGCGGCCAAACGCCCATTTTGTGATTGTTGGCGCTGATGGCATCAGCTATGGCCGCGCGCCGAAGGAGGGCGGCACCTGGAAGGAAAAATGCCTGGCCGAGGTATCCCTGGACATGGACCGGGTGCATTTCCTGGATTCAGTACCCTATGTCCGGTTTGCCGAAGTGCTGCGGGTGTCGGCAGCCCATATTTACCTGACCTATCCCTTTGTCTTGTCCTGGTCGATGATGGAAGCCATGTCCAGCGGCTGCTTGATCGTCGGGTCCCGTACCGCGCCGGTTGAGGAAGTGATCCGCGATGGCGAAAACGGTCTTCTGGTCGATTTCTTCAAACCAGAAGAGGTGGTGGAGCAGGTGGTGCGAGTGCTGGAACACCCCGATCAGATGCAAGATATCCGTGACGCGGCCCGGCAAACGGTGATGGATCATTATGATCTGGAGAAATGCCTGGCTGGACAAATCACCATGATCAAAAATCTGGTTAATGGCCACCGCCCAGTGATGCACCACCCGCGGTGGGAGCCCGGTAAACCGGTCTTCGAAAAACCTAAAGCGACAGGGTCGGGCAAGGCTGCCTAAGGCCTGCCCTAGCGGTCATGGTTTTAGGGTGCGTCGGCTTCGGTCTTAGCCTCGGCCCCAGCCTCTGATTTGGGTGTGGCCGGGCCGGTGGTGGCCTCACCGATTTGGCGTAAGCTGGGGTCTGGTGCGACGCCACTGATCTTTAAAAGCCAGCCGATGGTTGAGGGCACCCGGGCGTGATCATCCTCGGGGATCAAGGCTAGAAGCTCAGGAATACCAAGACCCTCAACCCCAGCGGTATTAACCTTTTCATAGATTTTCTGCGCCAAATCAGTGGCGCCCACATAGCGATTGCCACTCAAATTGATCATCAAGTTCTGTGCTAACACCTTGAGCGTACTTGGGTGCAATTCGCCGGGATAGAGACGGCTTTCCATGGTCAATTGGCTGGTCGGGTATTCGGCGAACAGATCAAAGGGGTTCTGGCGGAACGGGTTACTGATCAAGGTTGTTTTTTGCGTGTTTTGATTAGCTCCAGCGGCAGTGGCAGCGGCCTCACGGCGCGCGGTCAGCTCACCCCATAATTCTTGATATTGCGGCACCACCTGGCGCCAATCATACAGGGCGCGCGCCCGGGCTCGGCCCGCATCGCCCATCTTCTGTCGCAAGCCAGGGTTTTCAGCCAGCGCTATAAACGCCTCGGTAGTTTGGCGGATATCAACCATGGTGCTCATGGAGGTCTCAGCACAATATTGGTCGTAATTAATATGATCATCTTCGTACCGCCGGGCCATGATTGTACCGGCCTCGCGCGGCGGGATCGCTGTGGCTACGCGAATGCCGGTCTCACCATGGACGATGGTGTCTCGATACCCGTCCCAATCACTGACAACCACGGGCAAACCGGCGGCCATGGCCTCCACCGGCGTCAGGCCAAATGTTTCTTGGATATTATCGGCAAGCGAGCAGAAAATATCCGCCGCATGCCAGATATTGAACCGGATATCGCTATCGCGCCCATTGGGTTGATGATGCACCACGCTTGGCGCCAGGCTTTGTTCGGAATCTTTAAACACTTGGGCAATGGCATCATTGGCAAACCAGCCCGCTTGGATCAGATGCACTTTCGCGCGTCCGGCTAGGCGTTTGGCCGTGGCTTCTAAGGCCAGCAACATGGGCAGCGGGTTGGCTTTGGCGTGAAAGCTCAACCGGCCGACAAAAAGCACCGCGATATCATGGTCGGCGATACCAAACTGTTGACGCAGTCGGGCGCGGTGTTGGTTGCGTTCGGCCGCGGGCTTGTCGATGTCATCGGCAAAGATGCCCAAGGGGATCACAGGCAGCTGGATCGGTGGGCGCCAATCCGCACTCACCCCCATGTGTTCTTGCAGATAGGCCAAATAACCATCAATCAGCCGGTCCACGGTTTTGCGCACAAAGGTGGAGGTGCAAATCACAGCATCCCAGCTTTCTGCCGGGATGGTACACAGCTTGGTGAGGTGTTCCATGGCGCCGGCTGAGGCCGTGGTGTGGGTGACGCCGGTTAGGCTGAAATCCGTCACCGCCCCGCGCCGTCGTTTCCAGGCAAATTCCTCGATCGTCGGGCCGGGGTTGAAAAGCGTCCCGACCTGGGCCAGACGGCTTAGATCATGGCCGATAATGCCGTCGATCTGGCGCGGCGTCGGCTGACGGTCATGGGTGGCACAGAAATTCTTGAAATCATGATAATGGCGGCCGCCAGGACAGTAAGCATAGATGGTATCCGCCTCGGCATAGGCCAAATACCCACGCAAAAAGCTTTCCCCCGCCGCTTGACGCCCCATGAGTTTCTTACCGTCTGTACGGTAGCCGTCAGGGTGGTAAAACAGGGCTGCGTTATTCATGGTGACGTGCTACTTGGCGCTAGGCTTTTATGGGGGCTGGGGCGATTGACCCCGCCGCAGAAGGACAGGCCGGATGCATAGCATATATTTGAGCCATCCTGGCGAACGGATTTTGGGTCTCCTTTACGGGGCAATGATCAAATTATAACAGGGCCCCGCACGGGCCGTTTTCGGGTGCTGAGCGATGAGCAAGCGGATATTACTGGCGTGGGAAATGGGCGGTGGTCTGGGCCACACGCGACGGCTCTTGGTGCTGGCGGATGCCCTGAAGGCTAAGGGCTACGAGCCGATCTTGGCCCAGCGTACGATCCACACCTTGGCCGATGAGGTGCGCGAACGCGGATATAAGATGATCCCGATCCCCACGCAAATATCCCTAGCGCCACGGAACCAACCCTTTCGTGCCATGACCTATGCCGACATTATGGCCATCACCGGATACGCCAAGGTTGATATCTTAGAGCCCTTATTGGACACCTGGGATGGGTTATTGGCGATGATTGAGCCTGCCGCTGTCATCGGGGATTACTGCCCGATTCTGCCCATGGCGGTGCGTGGCCGGTATCCTTATTTGGCATTTGGTGACGGCTTTGTGGTGCCGCCCCATGAGCCCGATATGTTCCCTGATTTGCGGGCGACGGGTGAGGCGATAAAACCTGTCGCTGATATCCTGTCCGATGTGAACGCCTTGCTGGAAAAGCGCGGGCAGCCAACAGTGCAGAATTTAGGGGCGCTGGTGTCCGGTGAGGATCAAGCAATCATTACCTTACCCGAGCTAGATATCTACCAGGCCTATCGCGCGCAGCCTGCCTTGGGCCCCCTGGATGAATTGCCCGCTTGTCGCCCACGCCCGGCTCGACCGCATTTATTTATCTATCTGGCGGCGGATTATCCCCTGACCCGGAAGGCGTTGCAGGCCGTGGTGGATTGTAAGATCCCGGCCGAGGCCTTTATCCGTGATGCTTCGGTTGAGCTGCGGGACACGCTGCGGAAGGCTGGCATGACAGTGCATGATACGCCACCACCGCTCGCAGAGAGGCTGGAACATGCGACGGTTATTCTGCATCACGGTGGTATGGGTACTTTAGAAACAGCCCTAGCCATGGGCTGCCCACAATTGCTTTTAGCCCGGCATTTGGAACAAACTCTCAACGCCCGCAATCTGCGCAAGCGTAAGATCGCTGAGATGTTAGCGGGCGATGATATGGCGCATTATCGGAAGGTATTAACCGCTGCCATGAACAGCACGCAATGGCACGAAACCGTTGAGGATCTGGCCACGCGCCTTAACGAGCGCCGACCGTTCAGTTGCTTGGATAAAGTGGTGGCAAAAGTCGAAGCCTTGGCCGCGTAAACAACACGGGGTAGCGATGCCGCTGCGTTTTTTCACACGGGTTTTGATCCGTCCCATGGCCTGATAAGCCCGGCGATATGTGAAGAGGCAGGGGAGGGCTTATTTTTCGCGCATGCCGCTGCGGATACTCTTGGTGATCGGGTCCATGATGTACTGCATCGCGGTCCGTTTGCCGGTTAAGAGCATCACTTCGGCGGGCATGCCGGGGATCAGCCGCACATCCTCCAGATCATCTAACTCACCCGGATCCACTTCGATCCGTGCTTGGTAGAAGGTAACGCCTGTGGTTTGGTCGGCCATGGCGTCGGCGGAGAGGTGAATAAGTGTGGCCATCAGCACCGGTGTGGTGCGTTGGCTATAGGCACTCAAACGAACCTGCGCGGGCATGCCTTCGTATAGAACGTCGATGTCTAGGGGGTTCACCTGGGCATCAATCACAAGCCGATCATCACTGGGCACTAAATCCAATACGGGATCACCGGCCCGGATCACACCGCCTGGGGTGTGGTAGCGCATGTTAACGATGGTGCCAGCCCGGGGCGCGATGATCTCAGTCCGCATCATCACATCCTCGGCGGCGCTTAAGCGCTGTCGCACATCATAGATCCGGTCTTCCACTTCACGCAGTTGCTCGGTTACTTCGGTCAGGCGTTGGTTTTCGAGATCGTTAAGCTGGGTATTCACCTCACCGATCTGCTGCTGCACCTGGGCTATACGGCCCTGATATTCACCGCGGTTACCGTCAATCTCAGCCGCGGCCCGTTGCAGGCTCAGTAAGCGTGGTTTCCGCTCTAAGCCTTTATTGACCAATTCTGATACGGCCCCGATCTCTTCACGGATCAAGCGAAGCTGGGTGCTTTCGGCTTTGCGCTGGGCGGTTAGGGCTTCGATTTCCTGTTCGAGCTGACCACGCCGTTGGGCCAGAATTTCACGCTGACCGCGAAAATATTCTTGGCGGGAATCGAACAAATTCTGTTGGCCATCAATGATCGCCATGGCCTCGTCACTCAGATCGGCCTGATCCAAGTCACCAAAGAAGGTGATTTCCGTTTCGCCATCCCGTTCAGCGATAAGCCGTGCTTGGGTGCCAATGGCTGACAGATATTGGCCGGTGAGCAGATCAAGATTGGCCCGGGCCCGGGTCACGTCCAAGGTTACCAGAACCTCGCCGCCTTCAACCTTGCTGCCTTCGGTCACGTGGATCTGTTCGATGATCCCGCCTTCCAAATGCTGGACCGTTTGACGGCGGCTATCGACGGCCACTTGGCCGCTAGCAATGGATGCACTTTCGAGCGGCGCAAAGGCGGCCCAGCCGCCAACACCAAAGAAAAACGCGCCCACGATGGCCAAACCGGCGATGGCGGGAATTCTGGCGCGCGATAGGGGGCTGGGCCGTTCCATCTGATCGGTCGCCTGGCCAGTCGCTTGGGCGGCCACTATTTGGCGCGCATCCACTTGAGCGATGTCAGCGCGCACGGGGAGGGCGTTGTTATCACCGCCGTTGGCTTGGGCGCCATCGCTTGATGCTGCCGAATCATCCTGGGGCTTTTTGTCGTCAGTCATGGCTTAGCTCGCATTCCCGATGGCCTTATCGCCATCATTGTTTCCGGACCCACCCTTTTTGGTCTCACCCGGTGTCGGGCCCAAAGGTTGGGCGATGGGGGTTGCTGGGGCTTGGGCGGGGGCCGTGGCTGGCACCGCACGGGTTAGCTTACCCAAAACCTCGTTACGATCGCCGAACATTTCAACCATGCCATCCCGTAAGACGAGCATCTTATCGACAAAGGCTAGGACTGACGGGCGATGCGCGATGATCACAATTGTGACACCATCGGCTTTGGCGGATTTCAAAGCGTCCATTAAGGCCGCTTCACCCTCGGTATCCAAATTCGAATTCGGCTCATCCAAGATCAGCAATTTAGGGGCGCCGAACAAGGCGCGGGCCAGGCCGATACGTTGGCGCTGGCCGCCGGACAGGCCAACGCCACCGGGCCCGATCTTGGTGTCATAGCCTTCAGGCAGGCGTAGGATCAGATCATGGGCATTTGCTTTTTGCGCGGCCGCGATCACTTGATCATCGGAAGCCTCACCCATGCGGGCGATATTCTCACGGATTGTTCCGGCAAACAGCTCCACATCTTGAGGCAGATAGCCCAGATGCTGGCCGAAATCGCGCCTGTTCCAATGGAACACATCGATATTATCCAGCCGGACTTTACCAGCGCCAGGGCTCCACACGCCCACTAGCAGCCGTG
>JBCCBF010000021.1:0-17201 GCA_039814445.1 Pseudomonadota bacterium | reverse complement strand
TTACGGCATCAGTTACCCACCTCACCACCTGATACAGCACTGGGCTCACAATCAAGCCTACAGGCTGACCAGCAACCGGTCACCACCCCGTCCTTACGCTCTCTAAAGCGGGGTTAGGGCGATGGGTTTTACCGGTATTGATTACTCCCACCTGAAAACCAGCCTGCATTTCCAGCGCCAGCGAAATAAAGACCGCGTTCTCAAGCTTCGGCGCTTTACCGACCAAGGGAATTGGCAAAACCCCGGCAACACACCCAGCGATATTGGCCCCGACGGTCTGATTGCGGGCAACTTGCCTTACATCGACCAGATGCCACCCGAACAGGCGAAAGCAATCGCCGCCATTCGTGATAAAATCGGCCAAAGCCGCTTGGGCAATCAGCTGTTGATCATCGCGGATCAAGGGCAAGTACAAATGGGGTTTGAGCTGGGCGGTGAGGGCAGCGGCTACGAAGCCGCTTATTACCCCACCATCCGCGATGTGATGATCAATGGTGATGGTAGCCTGCTGGAGGCGAAATCATCACGGGATTTTGTGGCCCGGGCGGCGCTGTATACCGCCCATGAATTGGGCCATGTGGTCCAGGATTATGCGATTGGTGAATCCGGCATCTTAGATCAGCTGGATGTGACCACGAATGTGCGGGATCGGTTGCTGGCTGTGCGCCATATGGAGGCCGCCGCGGTGGCTTGCTCGATCCAGGTGGCGTGGGATGTCAAAGAGGCTGGCGATGATAGCCTGTGGAAGATCGCTTTGCACACGCCGGGGGAGCGGAGTGCCGCGCTGGCGTTTGGGCGTCTGGCGGTCAATGATCCAGAGGCGGCGAAAGATGGCCGCGCCCGGCGTTTGGCCCATGATGATTGGTTCCATGATGTGGCCCGGATGAATGATTACGACGAAGGGACGCTTGATCAATTCCAGGCAGGTTTAAAGGTGCTGGCCGCTCAACAGCAGGCAGGCTTTCCTGATCCGCAAGCAGCCGAAACCGCAAAACATGCCGGTAAGATGATGATCGGCACCTCGGCGTTTTTGGATTACACCGCCATGCCTGACGGCGTCGAACATATGCGCGTGGGCGGCGATGCCAATTTCCGTGATAGCCAGTATCGGCCCTTACCCAATAAACGCCTCGCCGAAAAGATGATCCGGCTTGAAGCTATCGCTGAAAAACTGCGCGATAATGTGCCAGTTCATGAGGCTGATTTTGCCCAAGTGGCCGGGGTGGATGCCAAATATGACGACACCGAATACGCCAAGCCCAAACCACGCGATAGCGATAATGGCCACCCGATTGCTGTGAGCACCTTATCAAGTTGGCGCCATAACCGTGCTTCACACGCTCCAACCCCAACCCCAACCCCGGGTGGGCGGTAGTGATGTCAGGCTCGTTACGCCGTTTATTGTTGTTATCAGCCAGCTCGACGCTTTTATCGGGCCCATCACCGCAAGCACCTGATATCCAGACAACACTCATCGCTGATGCTGTGAACCGGGATACCATCAGCCAAGGTGTCACTCATGAGGATACGACGCTTGTTAACGATACTCACGGCCAATCAGGTGCTGATGATCCGCCGGTTTATGTTGATTTGGACAAGCAAGTCGATATGGGCTGGATGCCTCTAAGCCTATGGCGCCGGGTGCATGCGGAACAGACATTGCACATCGCAGAAGAGCCCAGCAATGTGACCGAGTATAAGCTGGATTTTATCCGTGATGGTCTACAGCGCAGTGCGTCAGGCGCCCAGTTGATCCAAGAGTTGATTGATACGGATGTGACCTTAGGCGATCACCGTATCTTTGCCCTGGATGAGGGGGTCGGCGGTGTTTACACTCCAGCGCTTGAGACGGTGATCGCCCAAACCGACGCGCCGCGGGGTCAACAGATTGTCATCACAGCCCATGAGTTGCGCCACGCTTGGCAGGATAAAGAGGGGCTTTTAGAGGGCCTGTCTCGGCGTCAGTCAAAGGCGATTGAAACATCACTGGTGTTCATGCTTGAGGCCGACGCCTCGGCTTTTTCAGCCTTGGTCGCGTGGGAATTGAAGCAAATTGGTGATGCTGATGCGTGGGATTATTTGCGGGATGATAGTTGGATGGCGCCGAGATTGGGCCTTATCGAACGGCAGGCTGAGTGGGCTGAGAAAACGATCGGAGACCCGGATCAACGGCAGGCATTCATGACCCGAACGGTGATGCAGCTCGTGTATGAGGGGTGGCTACAATCAAACCTGCCCGAGCGGTATGCCGATCGCGTCAGGGATCGTCTATGGCGCGGTGAACAAGCGCTTCCTACGGATCTTGATGCGCGGCTTGGTCGTGTCCCGGGTTTGTATGGTAGTGGCCAGGGCGGCACCCAAACAGCCTCTTACTTATCAGCCTTCCGGCCGCAGCAAGCCCATGACAAAGCTATGCAGGTGTTAGCAGATTTACGTAAGCTATCGGTTCAGGATCACGGCCAGCCGACGGCGCGATCGGCCTTTGCTGATCCTTTGGCACCAAAGGTCTGACAAATAGTCCTGCCATCTCCCGATGGCTGCTTTCACCTGACGCCTATAGTATACGATACGCTTGTTAGGGCGCGCGTTGATTGGGCGCCCTTTTATCACTGATATTTGCTGCACGGGTCGCTGGTGGGTTTTAACCAAACCGATTATCAGAAACTTCATGTGAGCTTCGCTGATCAATATGCGGCGGGCATTAGACGCTATTTGCCAAAACGGGCCTTCTGGAAAAACGACAATTGGGCGAATCCCGATCAAATTCCACCCCAATCAGCCGGCCTGACCGGTACGCCAAAGCGTTTACCTATACCGCCGATCCAACGGGCGGCGATCACCGCTATTCGTGACAGCTTGGCCCCGTCGGCCACGGCGCGCTCCCTGTTGGCGACCGCCGATCAAGGGCGGGTAACAGCAGGTTTTGAATTTGATCCAGAATCAACTAGTGGGGCTACTTATACCAGTCAGCACCGTGAGGTTTTCTTCAACGCTGGCGGCTGGTTAACCCGGTTTGATACGGTCGACCAATTCATGCCCTGGGCCGGGTATTTCGCTGCTCACGAATTGGGCCATGTGGCCCAGCATCGCCAATCAGGCCCGGATTATGGCCGGTGGAGCCTGCGCTATCGCTTGATGCACCAAATCATGGCAACCCGCCATTATGAAGCCGCCGCCGACGCGGTCGCGGTCGATGTGGCCTGGCAATTAAAAGACGCCGGCAAGCCTGAGATGTGGCAGGTGCTGCATGGCGATCCGCACGATGCCCATTTGGCCCAAGCCTATGCCCGCTCAATCGCCAAAAACCCAGATAACGCCGTGAATGGTAAGGCAAGGCGGGCGGTCCATGATGCCTGGTTCAAGGACCCTTTGGCTGTTTTGCATTACGATCAAGTGGTCTTAGACAACACGCGCACGGTTCTTGATGTATTGGTGGCTCAGCAAATCGCCGATTTCCCGGATAAACAAGCGGGTCAGCTGGCGGGCGAAGCAGGCCGATTCCGGGTGACGAAAGAGCAGATACGTGACTATGCCGTCATGCCCGATGGTGTTGATCATCTGCGCCTCAAGGATCATGCCGATGTTTGGGATGACCGTTATACTCAACCGTCGAGCCCGAGTATGCTGCGGCAAGCCGAATTGATGCATGACATGATGCAGCGATTAGCCGCCGGTCAGATTCTCATGGAGGGTGATTTTGACGCCCTGGATAAGGCCAAGGGCATTATCTCGCCAAAAACCAATGTGGTCGCCTGGCGGGCGCGCCGCCAAGGCCGCGGCCCATCGCCAGCACCATCACCGGATTCATAATTGGCTCCATAATCCGAGGCCATAATCCAACCCATGCTGATGCGCCCGATGACCTCCGATGGCCTATCGGCCCATTTCACTGTTTATAGTGGAAAAATTGAGCGGCGGTTTGCGCAATAATATTGCGGCACTTTCCTGGCCCTATGGCACATATAGGCCAGTTTATCCCACAATACATGTCGTTATCGGTGTCAAATTTTCGGAGATTTCTAACCTTTTCGGCTGGCCTTGGCCTGTTGCTCTCGCCTGTTGCCCTCAACAATGGCGATGCCCATCCCGGTCAGCCTGGGGCGATCAACCAGCTGCACGACCCAGACGCTGATCCCGATACCCTGACCCGCTTTGCCAAAACCTACTTTAACGAATGGCGGCAAGAACGCGCCGAACGCACCCTACATATCAACGAAGTGCCATCGAATGCCGATGAATGGTCCTTGGCCGAGATACGTGAGGGTCTGCGCGCCAGCCCGCTTGGGGCCCGCCTGCTCCATGAGTTGACCCAGACCGATGTGGCCTTGGGCGGTACGAGTGCTAAGCCCATCACCCAGGAAACGACCCTCGCCTCTTATCTTTATAATGTGGATACGGTGCTGCTGCGCGATGAGGCGCCACGCGGGCGTAAGTTGCTGCACGCTGCCCATGAGCTACGCCACGCTTGGCAAGATACCTTCGGCTTGATGACGAATGGCGAAGAGTTGCATGAGCAAGATTATGCGGCCCTCACCTTTATGACCGAAGCGGATGCTCGGGCTTTTGCCGTGGCGGTGGCATGGGAGCTGAAACAAGGCGGCGATAGTGAGGCCTGGGATGCCGCCATGGGCATGCCGATTTACAAAAGCACGGCGGAGAAATTCGAGGCTCGGATGCAAAGCCGGCTGGCTAATGCGCCCGCGGGCACGGCCGCCTCTGATGCGGATCTGCGCAGTGCCATGGGAGTCGCATACCGCGCCTGGTTTGATCGCGCATCGGTCCGCGCCCCTTACATTAAGACCATTCGCACAACCCTGGCTGACGAGCATAATCATGTGTGGCCAGGTCATGGTGCGTTGCCACCTCGTATCGCCCAAACCCTAGGCCGCTTGCCCGATGACCCGGCCGGTTTACGCGCGCCCACCTACCTCACCCGATCGGATGTGGACTTGGCCAAACACCATGCGCGGATTGCCTTCCCCGTCTTGGTCGCCCATGCGGCCACGGGGAATGATCCCGCATCTATCGTGATGGCCGATCGTCAATCACCCGATGCTGAACCACGCATCGCGCAACCGTAACTGTCATCAGCCCGGCCCCTAGGCGCCCCTGCGCGCCCCCTGGGGCCAACCGCGCCCTAACGTGCTGACGCTTGAATTTTCACCGTTTGATAAGCCCCATGCCCACGGCACATGGCAGGGGTTTGCTGTTGATTGCTTCTCGGTGCTTTCATCAGAAAAGATCATCTTGCCACTATCAGATACGCAATCGGCAAGGGCCACACATGGCCAGACACACGTACCTCACCGCTTCAAGCACGCTGGCACTTATGCTGGCGGCCTGTGGTGTGCCGTCCAGTGATCGTGTACCACCGTTGGGTTCCCAGATGGATCCGCAGACAAAACAGGTTAAAAGCCTTGCCGGTTCGAAGGATCAGCCGAATGATGTAGATGCCCAGATCGGGTTTGGGACCCGTGATGTGAAAGCCTGGCGTCGCCAGCGGGCGGAGGCTTGCCTCGGCCCTGATGAAGCCCCGACCAGTGTGACCGAAGCGATGCTGGCTGGCATCCGCGATCCGATTATGAAAACAGATTTGGGCCAGCGCCTGGCGGCTGATGTGGCAGGGCATGACAGCACCCTATGCACTGCCCAGGCTATGCCCTTGAAGGATGGGAAGTTTGGCGGTGTCTACAAGGTGCATTACCGCGCCATGGCCGTGAATGACACGGTGCCCACCGGTCAACAAATCCTCCACGCTGCCCATGAATGGCGCCATGCTTGGCATGATGTGCAGGGCTTCTTTACCCCTGATATCGAACATAATCAGCAGCATCACAGCGCTAAAGTATTCATGATTGAGGCGGATGCCCGCGCCTTTGCCACCGCGGTGGCGTGGCAGTTGCGTGAACAGGGTGATAACCGGGCCTGGGAGGCCGCCCTAGCGATCAAAACCTATCGCCCGATTGCCCAGGCCTTTGCTCAAAAGATGACCACGCTTACCGTCCTGGGCGACCCGCCCATTACCCGCAGCGATGCTGCCTTACGGGCGGCGATGGGGGTGGCCTATCGCACCTGGTTTGCCGATGGCGATATGGCCCGCCCTTATGCCCAGCAATTGGTGGAAAGAGCAGCGGGTTATGCGTTTTCTGGCCAGTCTTGGCCGGGCGCAAGGGCGCTTCGCTATGAAGAGGTGGTCGGCATTGGCCGCTTGCCAGGGCAAGCGAGTAGCGACCGTGAAAGCTATATTCAACCGGCCGATGTGACCCTAGCGGTGGATGATGCCTATCAGCGGATGTCGCCAAAAGATGAGCGTGTGCCTGTCCAAGGCTTGCCACAACCGGTTGTGGGGCGTAAAGCAGCCCCGACACCGGGAAAGGGATAGACCAATGGCAAGATGGGAACGGGCAACATTACCGGTTTTTGGCTTGCTTTTGGCTGGCTGCAGTAACTCGTTTGCTGGCGGTGGTGTTGGTCAAGGCGCCCCGCGTGATCTGACCCGCGATGATGCGTCAGTGATCACCCCGGTGGATCCAATTGCCCCGATTACCGTCACCACCTTGCCCCCCGCGGCTGCCCTTGATCAGGTCGCCGCTGTTCTGGCAAATACCGCCGTGGTCGACCCCGACCTTGAGCCTGGTTTGCGCACCGAGCGGCTCAATCAGTGGCGTCGTGATCGCGCGGATCAATGCCTAACTATCACCGAAACCCCCAACAGTGACGATGAACGAGAGCTTGCGGGTATTCGTCGGGAGCTATTGCAAGCGCCCTTGGGCCATCGGTTGGTGGCCTCGCTCGCGGAAACCTCGACCACCATCTGCGTGCCTGAGGCCGGTGATGGTGAAGAGCTGTTTGATCGCCCCATCGATGCCCTGGGCTACCAGATATCGCATCTTCAAGCTGTGGTGATGAACCAGGATTTAAAACAAGGGCGCCGGGTTTTTGTCGCCGCCCATGAATTGCGTCATTCTTGGCAGGGTAAACAAATCGCAGGTTTCTCCAGCCTGTCTGTGGCCCAACCCTATGACGTGGCGGTCAGCTTTATAAAAGAGGCCGATGCTAATGCTTATGCCGTGGCGACGGCCTGGCAATTGCGTACCGCTGGTCAGCCGGCTGCATGGAATGCCGCACGCCGCTCATCATTTTATGGCCCAAGTGCGCATGAATTTCGTCAGGCCGTGCAGAGTTTTCAGAAGCAAAATCCAGGAGCCAGCGCCACCGGTGATCGGGCGATCCAGGCTGGGATGCGGGCGGCTTTTCTCAGCTGGTTGAATACCGATAAAGTCCGCGACAATTACGTAGAGCAAGCGCTTAATAATCGTGAGAAATATGCCGATAATTGGCACGGCACCGGTGAAATTCCACCTGATGTGGCGGCGCGACTGGGGCAATTACCCTATCCCGAGCGCGGCAGCCCGCGCAGCTATCTCCAGCCGGCTGACATTGGCCTCGCGGTAACGCTGGCCAGTCACATAGCACCCGCGACCGATCGTCAGCCACGCCCAGATGCGCCCGCTGCTCAACTAGCCATTCTGCCTGGGCCACGCTGATTAAGCGAAACCGCTACTCTCATGCCCCGCGTTGGTGAAAAGCGTGGAGCCGCCGCCCTGGATGATTGACGTCTTGGGGCTGGGGGTTCATAAAACAGCCATGGGGCACGCGATGGCCCCGTGAGGCGTCAGCCGAATAATCGCATCCATCGATAAACCATGAACACCGCCCTTAGCGATCTGAGCTCGAATGGCTTGATGCCGGATCGTGGCTGGCGGGAGAAGGATGCTGATCTATGCCATCACCCACTGACATCACTGTTAACCAACTAGCTCGCCTGATCGGTACGCCCGGGGCACCGATTATCGTCGATGTGCGCCTTACCGATGACGTGGCGCTTGACCCTAATTTTATCCCCGGCTCCCGGCTCCATGCCTTTGATCAGATCACCCAGCTAGCACCCTCGCTTGAGGGTCAAAGGGTGGTCGTCTACTGCCAAAAGGGTAAAAAGATCAGCCAAGGTGCGGCTGCCCTATTGCGCGCGGCAGGGGTGGCAGCCGAGACCCTGGAAGGCGGGCATTGGGCCTGGCGCGATGCCGGATTGGCCCTGGTGTCGATGGATGCCGTGCCCAGGCGCGATGATCAGGGGCGAACCCTGTGGGTCACCCGTCATCGTCCTAAAATCGACCGGTTGGCCTGCCCCTGGCTTATCCGCCGGTTCGTCGATCCACGGGCCCAATTCTTATTCGTAGCCCCCGGGGAGGTCCTGGCTGTTGCGGAACGGTTTTGCGCGACTGCTTTTGATATGCCTGATGGGTTTTGGAGCCATCGCGGTGATGGCTGCACCTTTGACACCATGGTGGATGAGTTTGGTTTAGCGTGCATTCCGGGTCTGGCGCAGCTTGCGACCATTGTTCGGGCGGCCGATACCAACCGCCATGATTTGGCCCCGCAAGCGGCGGGCTTGTTGGCGGCGTCTGTGGGTCTGTCCCGAATGTACCGGGATGATCTGGAACAATTGGACGCCGGCATGCTGCTTTATGATGCGTTTTATCGATGGGCCCGGGATGGTCAGAAAGAAGGCCATGATTGGCCCGCAGCGGCCGGACCGCTACCTGAAAATAGCCAGGCGGCCGGAGGCCGGTCATGAGTGCCGGTGCATTAAGCCTCGTCGAGACCACCAAAGTCTGGGCTAAGATCGGGGCGTTGTCTTTTGGCGGGCCGGCTGGTCAGATCGCCCTGATGCATCGGGAGATTGTCGAAGACCGCGGCTGGCTCACGGAGCGTGAGTATCTCAACGCGCTAAGCTTTTGCATGCTGCTGCCGGGTCCCGAGGCCATGCAGATCGCCACCTATGCGGGCTGGCGGCTCCAGGGTGGTCTGGGCGGGTTGATCGCGGGACTGTTGTTTATCTTGCCTGGTGCCTTGGTGATCCTAGCGCTCGCCACCCTCTATGCCCTGTTTGGCCAGGTGCCTTTGGTCGCAGCGGTGTTCTTGGGCATTAAGGCTGCGGTGGTTGTCATTGTCATCGAGGCCCTGATGCGGGTGGCCAAACGGGCCTTGGCGGATCGAGTGGCGTGGCTGATAGCGGCGGCTGCCTTCGTGGGTCTGTTCTTTTTGGGTCTACCCTATCCGTTGATTGTTTTGGCCGCTGGTGTCTTTGGATTTTGGCGCGGTCATCAAGGGGTCACGGATGATGAGGTGGTACCCAGCCCCTGCCTGCAATGGCGACGGACGGGTGGCACCATCATCCTGGGGCTTATGGTGTGGTGGTTGCCAATTCTGGCCATGGCGCTGTTGGCGGCCCCTGATATCCTGCTCGATATTGCCGCCTTTTTCTCGAAACTGGCGGTGGTGACGTTTGGTGGGGCCTATGCCGTCCTCGCCTATATGGCGCAAGACGTGGTGGACAAGTTTGGCTGGCTGACCGCGGGCGAGATGATCGACGGGCTGGGCTTGGCTGAGACCACGCCCGGGCCATTGATCCTAGTGACTCAGTTTGTGGGTTTCCTGGCGGGCCATGGGGCAGGCGGGTTGCCCATGGCCATGGCAGCGGCGGCAGTAACCCTGTGGGTTACTTTTGTGCCGTGTTTCCTTTGGATCTTTGCCGGTGCCCCGTACATCGATTGGCTCTGCGCCCAGCCCCGGTTGAAGGGCGCGCTTGATGGGATTACCGCCGCCGTTGTGGGCGTTATCCTGAACCTATCGATTTGGTTCGCGCTCCATGTGTTTTTCGGCACCGTGACCCGGGTGGAGTGGGGGATCGTTCAGTTATGGACGCCCGCGTTCAGCACCCTCTACTGGCGTGTCGTGCCTGTTGCCTTAGTCGCAGGCTTTTTACTGCTGGCTCGTCGTTGGTCGATGGTGCGGGTGTTGGTCGTATCAGCGGCCTTAGGCTTGGCATTAAGTACGGTCTGAAACCCTCTTATCCTCAATTAAAACAACAGTTTATTGTGTTTTTGCATATGAGGCATGCCATTTATGCATGGACGGTTGCGCCAAACACGGGGGCCTATCGCTACGAGTTTTCAAACATTTGTCCGAGGGTCAGGTTGACAGAAAACAACTCGGAACCAACCGAAGGCTCTCCCCATGCGCCACCTCCTCTCCCTAGCCGCCGGTGCCTCTATGGCGCTTGGCGCCTGGGCTCACGAAGCTGATGCTCAAGTGCGGATCATCAGTCTTAATCCCGATGGTACCTTGCGGGCGGCCGACAAAGACACAGAGGTCGATCTGGGCAGCAACGGGCTCAATACCTGGCGTGGGTTGCGGGCGGATGACTGCCTGCATGTGGCCGAAGAACCGACTAGCGATACCGAACGGGTCTATGATGGCTTGCGCACAGAGATTCGGGCGATCCCCTTGGGCGATCAGCTGTTTGCCGACCTCCAAAACTCGAACATATCCATGTGCGATGGTGAGGTGCAGCGGGCTGGGAATGAGAGCCTGTATTACCTGGACACTCTCGATATCACCGTGATTCCCACAAGCTTCCCGCGCATGGCTGAGGATTTACAGCGCGGTTTCTTGATGATGGGCACGCTGCATGAGATGCGCCATGGCTGGCAAGATCATTTGGGTCTGGCGGTTGACCCGTCGGCGTTGTCTCAACAGGCCTATATGGCTCAACTTTTTGCCATGGAAGCCGATGCGTCGGCCTATTCGGTGGCCGCCTCTTGGCAGTTGATGACCCAGCAGAACGATCCCGATGCGTGGCACTATCTTGAGCGCGATCGGTATTACGCCCCAATTGCCGCCGCCTTTGAACAAGGGTTGGCCGAGGCGGGCTATGACGCCACTGGGGGCGAGCCGGCGAGTGCTGATCAGATGCGTGAGGCCCTGCAAGCGGCCTATCAGGCCTGGTTCAATGATACACCGCTGCCGCAGATCTACCGGGAGCGTGCTGGCGATGATTTGCTGAATTTGCCCGTCATGCAAGGCACCGCTGATGACCAGCGTGAGGGCTTGATGGCGCGGTTTGACGCCGTGAACGCCCAGGCCGATGCCAGCGGGGCGGGCCGTCCGGACAGTTATTTTGGCGAGCAACAGGCCGCACTGGCGGTGTCCGAGGCGTTACGCTGGGCGCCGGTGGTAGCCGCAGCCCCCATGGTCACAGCCCCGGGTCATGAGCGCTAGAAAATTGACTCCAAGGGCGAATAGTTGCACCAGGGGGCAAATTTTATGTCCGGTGGCTGGCTAAAGCTTTGCATTTCTGACTGAAGTCACTGATCTCCCGACACTTCTTATCAGCTATGCGTAAAGCGCAGAGCCCCTTGCATCATTGGGTAGGCTGGCTTTCCTCTGCGCGAAAGATACTAAAAACACAAAAGGCGTCCGTATCAAGGCGCTAAGAAATAAGAAGGACCAGCGTTATGACCCAGCCCGAAACCACCGCGCGCAAGATTAACCCTTTGGCTGTTGTTCTGCCCCTTGGTGCTTTAGCAGCGGGCGCTGGCGCTTTTGCCCTGATGAGTGGTCCTGACACCGATCGGCAATCAACACCGCTGATCCCCCAACACGAAGCTGTTGTGGTCACCCAGCTCGGTTCTGAGGCCGATATTGCGCCGGATGCGCCGATCCAGCCTTTGGGTGTGGGTGAGCCCGGTGATTGGCGGTTGGGCGAGATTAGCCGCCATGTGGTTGCCATTGGCGATACCGATGTCCACTCTGAGATTACCGTGCAAGCCAGCGATTTTGAGCCGGGCCGCTATTATTACCCCGGTCCCTTGGTAATCGAGGGCGACTTCACTCAAGATTATGTGGAGGTGACGGCTAGCACGATCACCATGGATGGCGACATCGCCGCAAACAATGTCCGGTTGATTGCCGAAGAGAGTGCGCCTGAGGCGACGAACCCGCACTTCCTGCATTACGGTGGCAACGAGATTAATCTCTATGCCGATCTCACCGGCTGGGACCATCATTATCACCGTGGTGATATCACCGTAACCGGTTCAATTGCCGGTGAGGGTATCGATATCGTTGCCAATCAGATTACCGCCCAAGGCGATGTGTCCGGCGAGGTGGATCTGGCGGCATCGGGCGGAGAATATACGGGCGTTTTGGTGCCGTTTAGCGGTCGTGATCCTGCGGTGGATTTCACCGGTTGGAAAAATGAGTCGCTTACGCCCAACATGTACAGTGAATCCATACGCATGCCGTTGGTCCAACCTGAAGAGGCGATCACCATTGGCGGTACTGTCACGGGTGATGTGACCCAGACTTTCCCACGCATGTGGGCTGGTGAACATGGCGTTGAATTGCCCACGGCCGCGTCGATCGCCGCCGAGCAACCCACCCAAGCGGCTGAATTGCCGGCCAACCGGCCGTAAGGGAGCGCGCGACATGACCGATCAATCCTCAGCCACGGATAATACCGGATCAGTTCTTTCGAGCGCCATTGTGCTGCGCTTAGCGTTGCTTGGTAGTTTGGCAGCTGGGGGTGCGGTGTATCTTGCCAGCGGGCAGAACTCAGACCATGAAACCATGGCGGTGGACGCCACGGGCCAAGTGCGCATGATTGAGCCGGGGTCGCCTGACGACATTGCGTTTGATGCGCCTGTGCAAACGCTCGGGGTGGGTGAGCCCGGTGACTGGCGCTTGGGGCAACAAACCCGTCATGTGTTCCAACCCGATAGTAAATTGCGGAATGAATTAACCATCCAAGCCGCTGATGTGGAGTCCGGCCGCTACCACTACCCCGGTGATTTGGTGATCCAAGGCACGCTGACCCAGGACTATGTGGAGTTTACGGCCGCCAGCGTCACGGTTACCGAGGGCATAGAAGCGAACCATGTGCGGTTGCTGGCGGAGGAAACGGGCCCGGAACGGGTGGAACCCGAGATTATCGAGTTTGCCCGTGGTAACCATTTCACCTTGGCCGGTTGGGTCCATGAATATGAGCGTGGCACCATTGCCGTGGGCGGTGACGTGGTCGGCGATGATATTGACCTGGTCGGTAGTGCCATTGGTATTACTGGCGATGCCCAAGGGGATATCACCTTAGCGGCATCCGGTGGTGAGCGGAGCTATGTCAGTGTGGGGAATTCCCGGGGCATTACCTTGGAGAATTTCAGCGATTGGCAGCGGGAGGATATTCCCTTTACCGAAGGCTCGCGGCTGAGTATGCAGCATCCCGATGAGGCCATTCATGTGGCCGGTATGGAAGGCGAAGGTGTTACGCGCATGCGCACCAATCATTGGTTCGAAGCGCGAGCCGAGGCCTTGGCCAGCGTGGAGCCTGCTGAGCCGTCCGCCCCAGCGGTGGCGACTGATGGCGCTGTTTTCCAACAGCCTGACACCATTTCCCGAGGGCGTCCGTTCCCATGAGACAGAGTGATTTACTTCGACATTCAGTACGCCGCGGTTTTGGCGTGGCGATCGGCGCGTTGGGCTTGGCGGGCGCGGCTGGCGGTGTTGCGCTGATACTGGCCAGCGGACCAAAGGCGCCAGCCCCAGAACCGGCCAATGACGCCCAGGTACAGATCGAGCCTGATCCCCTGGCCGTCGGGTCTGATGCCCCGGTGCATTTGTTGGGCGATCCGAGCCATGATGATTGGCGTAAAGGGAGGCTAACCCGGTTTGTGGTGGGTGATACTGACAGCCTGCCAGCTCTCGAAATTGACGCGAGCCAGATTGAATCCGGGCGCTATTTTTACCCCGGTGATTTGACCATCAACGGCTCGGTCACCATGCCTTATGTGGAGTTTACCGCCGCCAGTATCACAGTGACGGGATCGGTGACGGCAGACCACGTCACGCTCACGGGTATTGAGCAGCCGGGGGAGAATTACGATCCCCAATTTCGCGATATCTATAGCGATAATTACTACCTCCATGGCTGGAAGCGTCGCTATGACCGAGGTGATGTGAGCGTCGAGCACGATGTCATGGGCGATAACATCATGGTCACCGGTGGTGAGATTTCGATTGGTGGCGATGCTGACGGGTTGATCACCTTATCGGCGTCCCAGGGTGAGATTGGTGATGTGGTGGTGCGCAATGACTACCGCGGTGATTATCGCGATACAGTTGCCATGCGTGAGGATGCGATACCCGCCGATCATTACCGCGAATTCGTCCGCTACTCCGCGGGCCTGTGGCAAGATGCAATCACGATTGGTGGTACGGTCGGTGAGGATGTGGTCCAGCAAACCACCCGTGACCTGACCCGGCAGCAAGAACAGGCGGCCGGTGTCGTGCACAGCGACCCCATGCTGCCATCCCATTTACTGCGTTATGGCGAACCGAGCCTCAGGCAACCGTAACCATGCGCCAGGCGATTGGACTAAGCGCGGGTCTTTTGGCCCTGACCCATAGTTTTCCGGGTCAGGCAACGGCTGATGATGTGCAGTCGGCCCTGGCGGATACAGCCGCACCGCAGACCCAAACGGTTGATCCCGACACGCAGGTCACTCTGGCGCGGCCGGAGCTAGAGAATTGGCGCGCCAGCCGGTCGCATTTATGTCTGATGTTCGGTGAGCAAGCCGACAGCCCCGTGGAACAGCAAATCAGCCAGCTGATCGATCGCATGGCGCAATCGCCTCTAGCCGACCGTTTATTTACGAGCCTCGAGGATACCACGGCCACCCTGTGCAGCACCCGCGCCCGGCAACTGCCCGCGCAAAACTCAGCGCTCTATAGCGGTCATACCAAGGCAGCTATTCTGCGGCTGGGCGCTGATGCTGGTGAGGTGGTATTCAGCGGGCTCCATGAGTTGCGCCATGCGTGGCAGGATCAGAATGGCCTGTTGTCCCCGGTTTTCGATGAGGAAACCCTGCAGGATCATCTGGGCTTGGTCTACATGGTGGAAGCGGATGCCACGGCCTATGCGGTGGCGGCCGCCTGGCAGCTGCGGGAGGCGGGTGATCCCGCCGCCTGGAATTACGCCATGGAAGACCCCGATTATCAGCCGGTGGCGCAAGTGTTTGAGGCGGCCATGGGCCAAGCCCAGAGCCAGGGCTTGGAGCCCGAGGCCGCTATGCGTCAATCCATGCGCTGGGGCTATACCGCCTGGTTCCAAGCCAGCCGCGCCAGTGTCGTCTATGCCCATAACCTGTGGGATGATTTGCGCCAGATGCCGTCCAGCGCGGACACGCCATCGCCCAGATTTGCCACCGTACTGCGTGGCCTCGGCCAGCTGCCGGGCACCCCCAGTCGCGCTAGTTATTTGGGGCGGGCTGAGATGGATATGGCCATCGACCGGTCACGTGAGCTGATCCCGATTAACCGCCCAGCACCAGCCCAGACTGAGGGCGACGCACAGCCCGCAGCAGAAGCAGTACCAGAACAGCGGCGTGAGCTGGCGCGTTAATCATCACAGCCGTCACAGATCCTCACACCGTTAGCCATTAGACGCCTCGCCTTTTCGAATTCTTGCTGTATGCTGATAGCAAGAAACGAAAAGGGTGACGCGCCATGGCTACGTCAAACAAACGGTTTTTGGGCAGTGTTGTGCGCGGCATGCTCTTGGCACCAGGTTTTGCTGGCGCGCTGACCACCGCGGCCATGGCTGATGGCGATACGGTGGAGCGAGATCCCGCGCCCCTGGTGCAGCAAGACCCGGACGCTACCGTAGTGTTCCCCGGTGATGAGCGCACGACCCTGTGGCGGCAACATTTTAAGGATGAATGCTACCGAGTTGGTGAGGCACCGACCTCCTCCAGCGAGCAAGTCTTTCAGATGCTGGAGGGCTATCTGCGGCAGTCTGATGTCACGAGCCGACTGCTTGATGATTTGGAAGGCACGCGGTTTGCCATCTGTACGGCGGCCACGGGTGGCATGGTCCCCGGCGCGTTGGCGAACTATCTCCATCGCGGGGATGCGGCGATCATGGATATCCAAGGCATTGGTGCTACGGCCTTTGTTTATAGCCTCCATGAGTTGCGCCACGGTTGGCAGGACCAGCAAGGCGTGTTCGACCGGCTGATGGACCATGATAAGCAAGATCGGTTTGCGCTCATGTATATGATGGAAGCGGATGCCTCGGCGTTCTCTGTCGCGGCGGCGTATCAACTGCGCCAGGCCGGTGCGCCCCATGCCTGGCAGGGCTTGCAGGCGCTGAACGGGTACCGCGATATGGCCGTGGCGTTTGAGGCGGCGTTGGAAGGCGTCGAGGCTGACCAACCCCTCACCGATGCCCAGCTGCGTCGCGGCATGAAGGCGGCCTATGATGCCTGGTTCAGCGAAACCGACTTCCCCCAGCTTTACACGGAGCGGCACCGAGCTGATTGGGCAGAGCTAGCCGATAATGGCCCGGGTCAGCGGGTCAGTGTCCGCAACCTGTCGCAAATCATTGGGCAACTGCCGGGTCAGGGCCAACGGGTCACGGCCTCGTATATTGGCATGGTTGAATTGGCCCAGGCCCAAGGGACTAGTACTGCCCTCGTAGAGCGACGGGTGGCTGATCTGCCAGGCCCAGATCAAGCGCCGATGCCGTCGGAGCGCTTGGAAGGGCAAAGCCAGATAGAAGACACAGCCCCGGCTGGCGAACCGCTTGAGGGCCCGCGTCGGGTAAAAGTTGCGGCGGGTGGCAGCCCAACGGCATCCGAACCAACCAATGGGCGAGCCCCGCGCCTTTCCCAGCCCAATCCTTAACACCACCCGTTGGCGTCTCCGGTATTTCCCAAGGGGCGCGAAGTCCGCTACTGTTTATACGGGATGTGATTTTGGGGGAGTGTGGCCCTTGGGGGACGTAATTGGGCATTCTTGAGCGCAAGATTTTTCGGTCCGGCCCGTTGCGGGACATGCTGCTACTGCCGAGTCTTCTGGGCGGGGTCGTGACAGCGGCCCCGGTTATGGCAGCGGAAGAGCAGCCGGTGGCCGGCCCCACCGTGTCCGTTGATCCCGACCGACAAACATCGCTACCCCAATTCGGCGGCATGGATTCCGCCTTGCTTGATATGTGGCGCGACACCCAGGCAGAGGCGTGTTTGCAGCCGGGCGAAACGCCGACCTCGGACCAAGAGCAACAACTGGCGCAGGTCTATGAGGGCCTAGAGGATAGCCCCGTGGGCCAAGCCCTGGTGTCGGCGGCAGAGGCTGGTGATGTGACCATGTGCGATGACACCACCGGTGTGCTCCAGGACCGGTTCGCCGCCTATTACATTTTCCCGTTCCAAGCCACGATCTTGGATCTCGATAATCAACAGCATGACCGCAACACGTTAGTAGATTTGGCCGGCCACGAAAAACGCCACGCCATGCAAGCCCGT
>JBCCBF010000293.1:0-3710 GCA_039814445.1 Pseudomonadota bacterium | reverse complement strand
GTCCGTTTTCGTCAGGATTACACCGCCAATCAGCGTGGTAATTTGATACTTTCTGATAACAATTCGGATCGTTTTGCCATGGCGTATGGTGAAGGCCTAATCGCTAATCCCGGTGCCAATAACGCCCGAGGCTACTTCAGCGTTAAAGATGCAGGAGGCGCAGATCGTAGTGTTTTCGAATATGGTGGTACCAATACGTTTGAGTTTACCAATGACTCTACTGGCGTTCGTAAGTCATTCGAAACCGACAATAATCTGTGGCGCTTATATGGGCAGGACAGTGTTGAACGAGTGCGGGTAAATTCTAATAGTGGCGACGCCATTTTTGCGCCAATAGACTCGGTGGATGCTGATAATGGTGGCATTCAACTAAGGGCCAATGATGGCGGTATTGAAATATCCAGTCGAAATGACGGAAATTCATATGTCGATTTCAAAGGCTCAGGTTCCCTAGCTAACGACTATGAAGGCCGCATTCTTTACAGTGATACGAACGACTATTTCTATATGAGCACCGCTGGTACTGCTGGTGGAGCATCGGGTTCAGATTTACGTCTCGGACGCCAGGTTGGTGGCGCTGTTTTATCTCTAGCAGGGCCTCCCGGTGCGGACGAAGGTGGGCAAATTACGCTGCAAGCACCTGGTTCAGGCCAAGCCACAGGGGCGAGCGCAGAGCGTAATAACTCTTGGTCTATGGACAATTTCCGTAATCGTTGGCGTTTGTTCAACGGCTCCGGTGGTAATGCTCAGGTCATGATTGGTGATAATGCCGGCAGTGCTGGTAAAATACGAATTGGTGATTCTGTTGGCGCTGGTTTTAACCACAATTTCCTTCCGACGCCGTTAGCCGCCGGTGCGTGTGCGGGTGGCCCATGCAGTAGTTTGGATGTTGACGATATCTATCTGCGTGGTCGTGGCGTTTGGTTAAGTGACGTGACTGAATTCAACGTTGTGGGTACGGATGCTGTCTTCAATACTAATAGTGTTCCAGCTGCTGTGACCAATCGTTGTACGACGTCCAATGGTAGCAGAACCGCTGTACCTCTGTATGTAGCGACGCCAGCTTGGTGGTCATCCCCAGCTATGATGAGCACATCAGAGCTGCTTTCTAATGCTGCTAGTGTAACGGGTGTGCGCACGCTTTTGCCGACCGGTGGCGTTGCGAGCAATGCTCAGTTGGATAATTATACCGAAGTGCAGGTGTACATGGCTGGTAGTCAGCTACGCATGCGGGGTCGTCAAAAGAACGATAATACCTGGCGTGAGGTCCTTGGTGGCGTTGGTATTGTGACGGTGTTCTGTCAAATACTGTGAGCCTTGGAATTCACGGTTTGAAGCCACGCCACAGGTAATCGCTAAAAAAGGGGCTTATAATTTCAGCCCCTTTTTTTAGTGACATGAGCTATACTCTTTAAAGTAATGAAACGACAGCCATGTAGGGTACAAGGTTGCCGATGATATCAACGGTTATTACGAAGCCAACGAAAGTCTGTAACGCCGCCTGCACCTATTGCAGTGCGCCGCCCGATGGTGTTCCCAAATGGTCCATCGATGATTTCAAGCGGTATTTTGACCGTCTGGCTCCTTATTTGAGCGAACAGGCTTATCTGATCTGGCATGGCGGTGAGCCGATGCTGATGGGGCCGGATTTTTACGAAGAAGCCTGGGTCTATGCCCGGGATCTGAAGCCTGAGATCAACTTCTCCATTCAAACCAACCTGCTGAGTTACAACAGCAAACGTTGGTATGATGTGTTCCGCGATATCTTTAAAGGCTCCATCTCGACCTCGTTTGATCCTGATGAGACCAACCGCATCTATAAGGGGTCGGCGCCGCTTTATACCCGGTTGTTTTACAAACGGTTGGAAGAGGTGCTGGATGATGGTTTTTACCCAAAAGTCATTAGCACCTATACCGAGGAAACGGCGCATTTAGCAGATGGGGCGTATACGCGCAACATGACCTATGGCGATAAAGCCCCTGATATGCGGTTTAATTATCGATACCCCGCCGGGCGCGATAGCGGCAATGGTGAGATGATTAGCCCCAAAGATTATGGGGAGATGCTGCTTAAGCTTTATGATCGCTGGATCGTTGATTTACCGGTCTTTACCATCACACCGCTTGATGAAATGCTTAAAAAGGTGATCGCCCTAGAGGTGTCCCGGTGCCCCTGGACCCGATCATGCGGCGGGCATTTCCTGGGGCTTGAGCCCAATGGTGACACTTATAATTGCTCTGAATTCGCCGATCTGGGCGATCCTGAGTTTAAGTTCGGGAATTTGAACGAACAAACTGTGCCTGAACTCATGAAAAGCCGGGCGGCCGCCATGATCCGCCGCCGCCGGGTCAATCTGCCCATGGACTGCACCACATGCCGTCATTTCAGTGAGTGTGAGGGCGGGTGTATGCGCGATGCCGTTCTGTATAATCACGGCCTGGGCGGTAAGTTCCATTACTGCCAATCATGGAAAATGGTGTTCGACCGAATTAAGGAAACCGTCCGCAATGGCGAGGCCGATGACGCGGTGCGTAAATATGGCCTCGACCCCGATGAGGTCCGCCGTGAACAAGGCCTGGTGCCCGAGGTGGCGGCATGATCCTCGCCTATATGAAGCCGACCAATTACTGCAATGTTGGGTGTACCCATTGTTATTTGCCTGAGATCGTGCGCGCCAATAAATACCGCATGTCCCATGACACGCTGGAGAAGGCTGCTGCGCTCATCGGCGATATGGTCAAGGCACAACGGCGGGATGGCGCGTTAATTCTGTGGCATGGCGGTGAGCCGCTAACCGTACCGGTGGATTGGTATTATGAGGCAGGCGAGGTGCTCGACCGCATGCTGCCCAAGCATATGCAGGCGCTGCAAACATCCTTAGTGCCGTGGCGTGATGAGTATAAGGACTGGGTGATTGAGCGCTGTGGGCGGGAGATTGGGTCTTCCATCGATTTCAGCCAACGGAAAATCAAAGGCTCGGTGGAGAATTATCACAAGCTCTGGATGATGAAGGTGGACCAAGTCCGCGCCGATGATATCCGGGTACTGCCCGGGGTGGTGCCCACCCGGCACGAACTGGGCCGTGAGCGCTGGCTGGTTAACTGGTTTGTGGAGCGGGAGTTCGACGTGGTGAACCTCGATCGCTACAACGCTTACCAAAGCTATTTCAATGACCGGCCTAGTAATTTGGAACATTCCTATTTCCTGATGGGATTGTTCGATGCCGTGATGGAGCAGATGGAAAAAACCGGCACCGCGCCGGTGATCGGTGCGGTCAAAGCGGGTATCATGGGCGTGTTGTTCGAGGCCCCTGGCGATCGCTGGGGCACCACCTGCCAATCGGATTTTGTGGTGGTTGAACCCGATGGTTCTCTGAACAATTGTCCCGATAAATCAACGGTTGAAGAGAATTATGGCACGGTCGAAGGTGGGTATAAGGGTTTTGCGACCAATAACTTCCGCCGCAAATGGCTGCGGGTGCAAAGCTATGGCCATAAACGTAGCCATTGTCAGGGCTGTGAGAACAGTAGCTGGTGCCATTCCGGCTGTCCGATCACCCCCAATGGGGTGCCCGATGGTGAGGTGGAGTGCTCGGGCTATAAGACTTTCTTGAGCCATATTCGCCAGTTCATTGCTAATGGCCGTGAGGCTGAATTGTATGCCTATCTTGATCTAGACCTGGCGTTGCAAGAGAAATACTCCGCCGCCG
>JBCCBF010000261.1:0-4168 GCA_039814445.1 Pseudomonadota bacterium | reverse complement strand
CGTACCCGTAGTTTTTCAAGAATTTCGGCCTGACCTACGTTTTTGTCAGCCATTTTTGTTACAGCATTGGGGACGAGGTGCCGAAACAAGGGGCTCATTGGTGTTTTTTCCTTATAAAAGAATGAATAAGAACTAGTCTCATGGTTGGTCTTACGTGCGGCTATAGATCATGTTTGGTTTACAATGAAAAGTCCCGCGGCCTAACTTGTCATGAATAATTAACAATATGGTAAGTCTTTGACGGGAATGTCGTCCAATACATAGCGGCGCTTGATTCGCCGAATTTGCATGGATGAGGAGGGGTAGCAGTTGCTGATATAACTGTTATGCCGTTTCATGGACTAAAACCGGGGCCGAAATGCCCGATTCGTATGACGATCCTATGACAAAATGTCCAGAAAACCGCCCCTCATATTGTTAAGTGGCTGCTTTCAGACTATTTATTTGATCAATCTTGCGGTGGTTCCGTGGTTATTCGATACGCGAATAAGGCGGTCTGCTAATTGACGGAGATAGATCATGCAATCAATGCCTGATAGTTGCCCAGCCCTCGTGCTTAACGCTGATTTTAGGCCGCTGAGCTACTTTCCTCTGTCCTTATGGTCCTGGCAAGACGCGGTGAAAGCCGTATTTCTGGACCGCGTGAACATTGTCAGCAGCTACGATCAGACGGTCTGCTCCCCTAGCTTTGAGATGCAATTGCCCAGCGTGATTTCACTCAAAGATTATGTGGTGACCGAGCGCCGGCCTGCCTTTACCCGCTTTAACGTGTTCTTGCGTGACCGGTTTATCTGTCAGTATTGCGGCGGTAAGTTTCCAACCCATGAGCTGACCTTCGACCATGTTATTCCGCGCTCAAAGGGTGGGCGGACCAGCTGGGATAACGTGGTGACCTCTTGTGGGACGTGTAACTTGCGCAAGGGTAATAAGATGCCAGATCATTGCGATATGCACCCAATCAACGCGCCGGTTGAGCCCACGCAATTCCAATTACAGGAAAATGGCCGTTCCTACCCGCCAAACTTCCTGCATGAGAGCTGGCGTGACTTCTTGTATTGGGACGCGGAACTAGAAGACCTCTAGGGTGATCGCCCAACCCGGCGTGTTGCTTGCCGCTGGTATCAGCTTCCCAGCCCATCTAGCGCTTCTTTCCTGATCCGCTATCCTTAAGCGGTTGCTCTTGTGCATACTTTGGTATCATTTGTGCAAAGATAGAATGAGCGCTGCAGGTCCGCCCCTGGTGTTGGACCAAGAACCCAGAGTAAGCTAGGGCTACGGTATGAATGTTAGGCGCCTTGATCATAGGCATGACGCCTTTTCCAGGATGAGTGTGTGACCGACAAACCGATTATCGCCCGGGATCTACGGTTGTTGGCGGCCGATGGCACGCCACTCGCTGGTACCTTGTTTGAACCCACAGGGCGCACCGGGCTGACCACGCCTTTGTGTTTGGTCATCATCAACAGCGATGCCGGGGTTAAGCGTGAGTATTACCGGCCGTTTTCCGAGCATCTGGCCGCCCGGGGCTGCGCTGTTCTTACCTATGATTACCGGGGCGTGGGTGGATCGCTTAGTGGTGATGTGAAGGATTCGGGCGTCGATGCTCTGGAATGGGGCCGATCTGATATGGCAGGTGCCATTGATTGGGCGCAAAAATATATTGCCACCTTACCGGTTTTTGCCATCGCCCATGGGGTGAGCGGGCAATTGGTGGGTTTAGTCCCCGAGCCTGACCGGGTGAATGAATATTTGTTTATCGCAGCGGGTTTGGCCAACGCACAATATTGGCCCAAAAACGAACGCATGCGACGTTCCTGGCGTCACACGGGTAAGGTTCCGATGTTGGTGCGGACCTTTGGTGCGCTGCCCCGGGGGTCGTTAGGCAACCGGGAAGAGCTGCCGGGTGCGGTTGCCATGCGCCTGGTGAAATGGGCGCGGCATGAGCATGGGGCTGCGGGCGTTGAGCAAATGCCTGGCTTTGATGCGATGACAGCGCCGGTGACCGCCTACAGTTTCAACGATGATGAATGGACGTCGCCCTTGGCCGCGAGCGCCTTGCTTGATTGCTACCCCAATGCCCGGTCGGTGCATATTCCCATGACGAATTTCAAAGCGGGTATGGAAGAGGTCGGCCATCACGGATTTTTCGCCCCCAGCGGTGAGGATCAACTTTGGCCCCGAGCCACGGAATGGCTGCGGCGTGAAATCCCCTTGGTGATGGAACAACGCGAGGCGGCTGAGAACGCCGAACGGGCAGCCCAGGGCTTGCCACCAAAGCCCACAAAACAGGAATTAGCGCGGGTAACTCGCCTCCGCGCCTCGATCAGTGAGCAAGCGGCCAAAAAAGCTGCTGAGGCGGCAGAGCAAGCCGAGCGCGAAGCCGCTGAAGCCGCCCGTGCGGCCGAAGAAGCCGCGCAACGCCCCACACGCCGCCGCCGGGGCCGTCGCCAGCGGGATGATGGCAACCAGTCGCTGGCCACCGGTCGCGCCGCCATCGAAGAACGCCGCGCCCAGCGCGCTAGCCGTCGCCGTGCTGGCATGCGTGAACGTGATGAGGCGACCCCAGCCACCGCTACGAAATCCGCCACGAAACCGGTTGAGCCAGCGGCCAATCCGCTGAAAAAGATAACTGACAAGATTGCCACCGTGGCCCGGGGCGAGGCCGATAAGGCCGCCGCCAGCGGCCCAGCGAAATCGAAGGATACCGGCCTGGTTGATGGTGTTCCGGCCAATGCCGAAGAAGCCCGCCGCCAGGCGGCCGCTATCGCCCGGATGGCGAAGGCCGGTGAAGCCTATGCCAATGAGCGCGAGTTACGTCCGGATGGTGATGAGGATGCGGGTAACAAGCGTACAGGCGAGGGCCGCGCCGACCGGTTCCGCCGCGTGCCATCCCGGCGGGACGGGCAGGGTGTTAAAGACACCGATGTTGAGTAAGGCTGAGGCTGATTAGCCATGACATGGCCACCATTTGGTAGCCTTTATGGGCCGTCGCTGGTGAGAGATTTTACGATCACGTGAATAGACGTTGGCGAACTGGGAGGGGCTGATGGCCGGCTATCAATGAGTGCCGATCAACGAGCCTCGATCAATGAGCGTCGACCGGCTCGCCTTGGACATGCCATGCCTTTACGAACAAGGCGATGCCAAGCCCAAAGCTGATAAGCGCGTTGTATCCGGCCATGGACAGCCCGAACAACCGCCACGCCACATCACCACATGATACTGTCGCCGCCCCCAATAAATGGGCGCGCAGCTCATCCACCGAGGCGCCCGCCGGCAATGCCTGGCTACAGCTTGCTAAACCTTGCCACCACCCTTGTTCGACGCCCACGTGAAAGCTGGCAATGCCGGCCCCAACAATTAGGCTCATCCCTGCTGCGAGCATAATGATGGATTGGGTGAATTTATGGGTATGGGTAAGGACAGCCCCCAAACCAAGGACCATGGCCGCGACCCAGGGCCACCGTTGGATAATACACAGGGGGCAAGGTTGCAGGCCGTAGGCAAACTGGCTGATCAGGGCAAACCCAAGCATAGACGCGCCGATCAGGAGCGTGCTGACACCGGCCATGCGCCCTGTGATGCGCGGGCCGGTTTTAAAGCGCTTGGGGCGTGGCGGCACCATATCGGACAGATTTGTATGCCCAACCCCTGATGCGCTTAGCTGTCCACCGACGACCATTGATGCCTACTGCCTATTCGTTCTGATGGCATTAAGTGTGCCACGATTGGAGGTTAAATCAACCCGCCAATCACGACAAACCCGCCGATCAGCAACAAGAAGGCCAGGATCGCGAGCCATGGCAGGTAGCGTTCCACAAACTCTTTAATTGGTGGGCCAAACAAATAAAGGAGGCCAGACACCAAGAAAAACCGTGCGCCACGGGAACCAAAAGAGGCCAGAACAAAAACCACAGGGTTCAGAGTCACCACGCCTGATGCGATGGTGATGACCTTATAAGGAATAGGGGTGAAGCCACCGGCGATAACGATCCAGGCGCCATACTCATTGTAGAGATCGCTGAACGCTGAGAATTTCTCACTATAGCCATAAAACGCCAGGATTGGCTCAGCGATCAGCTCGAAAAACAGCGCGCCGATGGCATAACCGGCCAACCCACCCAGTACGGAGGCCACCGTGCAGATAAAGGCATAGAAAAACGCCTTG
>JBCCBF010000242.1:0-4574 GCA_039814445.1 Pseudomonadota bacterium | reverse complement strand
TTGCCGGTGGGTTCATCGGCGATTAACAGGGCTGGGCGGTTGATGACGGCGCGGGCAATGGCGAGACGCTGTTGCTCTCCCCCCGACAGCGCGGGCGGGAAGCTGTCCATCACATCGCCCAAGCCAACCCAGGATAACAGCTCGCGCACATGGCTGCGTAATTCTGCCCGCGGGCGACCATCGAGACGCAAGGGCAGCGCCGCGTTATCAAACACGCTTAAATGGTCAACCAGTCGAAAATCTTGGAACACAATGCCAATGCGACGGCGAATCAGTGGCAAGTTTTTGCGTGAAAACCGTGTGATATCTTGTCCAAAAAGTCTGATCACCCCGCGGCTGGGGCGGATGCCCATATAGATCAATTGCAGCAAGGAGGTTTTCCCAGCCCCGGTCGCACCCGTGATGTAATGGAACGAGCCCGCCGGTAGCGTGAAGGTCAGATCGCTCAAAACCTCAGGGTTTTGGCCATAGCGCAAGCCCACTGCGGAAAATTCCACCAGCGGCTCATTGGGTTCAATCGCGCTTGTTTCTGACCGGTCCATGGTGTTTTGGGATCTCAATTTTCAGCCATCATATGACACGGGCCATGACCGCATCAGGACAAGGATTAGGCAAAACCATGGTATGACCATTAACATGATGAACCAGGTCACGAAACCCGAACCACGCTATCAAAAGACACCTTTTTAACGATGCTTGTCGAATGCCCCTCCTGCTCCACGCAATATGATCTGCCCGATGACCAGCTCAAGGGTGGCGGTCGTCAGGTGCGTTGTGTGCGCTGTGGTCATGTTTGGTTCTTAGCCGTACAGCCTGTGGAAGAGCCTGCCGCTACGGAGGCTGATCCCGATATCTCAGCGACGATGGAAGCCGCGGACGCCGCGATGGCAGAGGCCCTGAGCGGTGCCGAGGATGACGAGACGGCTGATACCGCCGAGGATACGCCAGCCGATGTGGCCCCTGAACTGCCCACAGAGGCCGATGACGACGGCGATGACGATGAAGGCGAAGACCCCTGGGAGCGCCGGCGCCGCCGCAACGCCGCCATGGCCGCTGATTTGCCCGAGACATTTAACCGGCGTCCCGATCTGCCCCATGTGGAAGACGCACCAAAAGGCCGGGGCAAAGTAGCCGCTGCCTGGTTGCTTTTCGCCCTTTTGGTGGCGGGCTCTGCCTATGGTGCCCACGCCTATAAAGACACGATTGTCGAGGCAATTCCACAGACCAAAAGCGTGTATGAGGCAGCCGGCTATAGCTTTAGCGGCCCGCTTGATGGCTTAGCGCTGATCGATATTAAATCAGATCGCAGCTTGGAAAATGGCTCAAGCGTGTTAGTGGTCGAAGGCAAGATCACCAATGCCAGTGATGAGAATAAGCGGATCCCAGAATTGCGCGCTGAGTTGCTCGACGCCAATCAAAACACCATTACCGAATGGACCTTTACCCTCGATATTGGTTTTGTGGTGGCTGGTAATGAAACAGCGTTTCGGGAAGTGATCATCGACCCGGATCCCACAGCGGTGGATATTCAACTGTCCTTTGTGACGGCTGATCCGAATTCCTGATCTAAAAACGATCCAACAAGCGGTCGATATAATCCAGCTCATCCTCGGGCCGGTTGAACTCACCTGAACGGCGGCGCAGTTCCTCAAGGATTGACCGCGCCCGTTGCAGATCACTTTCACTGGGTACTTCCACATCGCTGCCGGTGCCGCGACCATTATCGTCCATATCCCGGCCGAGGGGGTCAAAGCCGTCATTCGTACCTGGTGCTCGTCCCTGGGAGGGGGACGCGCCAAAGCGAAGCTGTGGGCTGCCGGGGCCACCGGCCATGCCGCGGGCTTCATCTTGAACCTGGTTTTGCAGCTCTTCCAGCTCTTCTAACGCCTCGCCCATATCCTGGAGCGCCCGGGCCGTTTGGTTGCGCTGTAGGGCGTCGGTGGCCCCGCGCATGGCTTGTTCCGCATTACCGAGATTTTGTGGGATGTCGTCCACGGCTTCGGCCAGGTCGATCATGATATCCCCCAAATCGCGGCGCAGGGTTTCTTGCTCCAAGGACCGTGCGATATTCTGCCGGGCGCGTTCGGCGCTGCGTTGGGCGGCTCGCTCTTCCTCACTGGGCTCATAATCTGGATCGAGCAATTCAGGCGGCAGGCTTTCCAAGATAGACGGGGGCAGCAGCCCTTCAGGTAACCGGTCTTTGAGCACTTCCATAGGGTTTGCCGGACGGCCGCGGAAGGTGTCATCCATCAATTGCTGTTGTTCTTGGGTCAGCTCTTGAATGCGCTCGGCCAACTCCCGCAATTTTTGTTCTTCTTCGCTGGGTTCAGCGATCTCGGCGTTTTCTAGGGCCTCCATCATCTCTTCTAATTGAGACAACATCTCCCGTGCCGCATCCCGCGAGCCGGTTTCCGCCAAATCCCGCAGTTGTTCGAGCATCTCTTGCATTTGCTCGCTGTTGAACAGCTCATTTTCCATGCCCTCGGGCAGTTCTGGCAGGGTTTCGCCCCGGGCCAAGCGCTCCATGAAATCCTGTTGCAAGGTCTCCATGAAGTCACGCAAGGCTTCCTCATAGGCTTCGATAAGCTCTTGGACCTCTTCGGTGGTGGCGTCACTATCGGGTTCTAGGGCATCCGCTAGCTCGCCGGCGGCGCGCTCTAAAGCCCGTTGGGCAATGCCAAGCTGACCATCCTCAAGCCGTAAAGCTAACTCCCACATCAATTGTTGCGCCTCAGCAATCGATGGGGGGGAGCGGTCAATATCAAGCCGGGTTGCCAAGGCGGCAAGGCCAATAATGACCACCGTATCGCTGTTGTAATTTTCGGGCGTGGCGGCCAGGTCGCGCAGTTCGGCGGCAATCTCCGACGGGCCGGTTTGGGGGCGCAAGGTTAGGTTCTGACGGTGATCCACCAAGGCGCGCGCCACGGGGTTTGTGAAACTCCGCATGGGTAGGACAAGGGTTTCTGTCTCGCTCGATGCGGTTTGGCCCAACGCATCTTGTGCGGTCAGTTCAATGGCAATTTCCAAGCCGGCCCATGGGTGGGCGATCAAATCCTGGCGCGCGGTGGTGGTCAGGCGGCTGCCCAGGGATTGCCCCTCGGGTGCTTGGCCGATGATTTCCTCCATCACCGGTGGCTTTTTTGAACCTTCCACCTCGGCCAGGAGGGTGAGGGTGCCGATCACGCTGGTCAGGCCATAATCATCCAAGGCCGCGTAGGGGATTTCCACCAACAGCTCTTCTGACACCGAGGGGCGATCGCTGAGCACCATGGAGGGCGGGCGGTCAGGCGTGACCAGCAAGTCCCAAGCACCAAGCGCACGGCGGCCATTGAAAAACCCAATGGTGACGCGCTCACGCTCATCGGCCACGGTCGCTGATTCACCATCGGGTACTGATGGCGCCGGATTTGCTGCTTGTAGGGCCGCCAGATCTAAGGTGTATGTCAGGTGGAATTGTCCCGGGTCTGCGGGCTCAAAGCTGATGATTTCGTCGCCAATGCGGATGGTTGGTGGTCGGTCCGCGCTGATGTTGGGGGCCGTGATCTGTGCAAAAATTGTGCTGCCCGTGGTGGTGGCGATAAGGGTGTTTTCATCGGCTGCGTCACCGCTACCGGTCTGTTCCGCCCGGCTCAAAAACACAGGGGGCAGGCTTGTATAATCAGGCGGCGCGATCCAGGCGTCCAACGCCACATTGCTTTGACCGAAATCGAGGGAAATATTGGTGATGCTGAGGGCATTTAACAACCGTCGTTCAGTATCAGCCCCTGCCATGGCCACCCCAACAATCGCCAGCATCAGGGCCGCATAACGCAAACCGAACGGGTCCCGGCGGGCATGGTCTGTTCGGGCGTGGCCCACGCTGAGCTGCTTTGGCATCCCTGCCCGTAAGCGCGCCAGGTGGCGTGCCCATAGGGCGCGGGCCACCGGATTATCCGCGGTGGCCAAATCATCGGTAAGGCTGGTAAACGGCCGGTGATCAAGGCCGTTTTCGCGCTCTAACCGGCGCAATAATTGGGTTTCATCCGGCTGCTGGTAGCGTTGGGCTGCTCGGTAACCAAACCATCCACCGATCCCCAAGGCTAACAGCACTGATATGAGACCAAGCCCAGGATAGGGCTCGAACAAGCCCATGGTGGCGAGGCCAAGCCAGAGGGCAAGGAGGGCTGAGCCCGGCATGATGATCGGCCAAATGACCTCGGCCCACATCACCGCCATGGCCATAATCCGGCGATGCCAGGGCACGGTGCCAATCACGTCACGCAAGCGATCTTGTTGATCATCACGGGGCGTGCGGTTTGGCGTTACCTCTTCGAAACGCGGGGTATCGGATCGGTGATCGGCCGCTTCGTAACGGTTTGGATCCACAGTATCGGGTTGGTTTTTGTCAGTCATGTAACCCGGTAGGTTATCGAAAACATCAAACTGGTTATGCTGCTAGCGCTGATGGTAGGGCGGCGCCCAATCGGGCGCTACCCCCCCTGTTATCACCCACAGCATAACCGATATTGGTCGCCGCGCGTATCAAGCAATCGTTAGTATTGCGCGTCGATACGGCATTGAAACGCTCACGAAGA
>JBCCBF010000302.1:0-3509 GCA_039814445.1 Pseudomonadota bacterium | reverse complement strand
ATACTAACGTCAAACAGAGCTTTACGATTAGGTACGGGACGCAAGCCCATGGACACCCCAGCATAAGAAGCGTGGAACAAAGAACCCTGCCCTTCGATCAGATCCCAATGATCATCATCATGGGCCGGGGCCAGTTGTTCGGCAACCCCGGAGATAAAGTCAGCCACCACCGCATCAATGGAAATACCGGAGCCGTGGATCAAAATCCCGGTTTGGCCGGTGGCACGGAAATCACATTTCATTTTCCGGGCCTTCATCTCTTTATCCAAGGCCAGGGTGGTAAACATCTTACCCACAGAACAATCTGTGCCCACGGCCAGCAAGCGCAAACCGGAGCGCTTTTTACCGTTGCCCACGTCAAACTCACCGGTAGCATGGCGCACATCGTGGATATTGCGGCCTAATTCTTTGGCTTTGGCGGCAACCTCGGGCAAATCAGCCACTTTGTTGTGCAAACCCGAGGCAATATCGAGGCCCATATCCAAGGCTTTTAGCATCACCTCTTGCCACGCCGGGGCGAATTTACCGCCGCGATTGGCCACGCCCAGCACCAGGGTTTTAGCCCCAGCCTCAACCGCTTGCTCAAGCGTCATCTCGGTCATCCCGGCATCCGCCTGACAGCCCGGCAGGCTAAGCTGGCCCACGCAGTTTTCAGGGCGCCATAAAGCAATACCAAAAGCCGTCTTGGCCGCGAGTTGGTCTGGCGCATCGCCAAGGAACAGAAGATAGGGCAGTGCGATTTGCATAATTATAGCCTTTCGTAATCGGGGGGAGCCGCCTGACACGGGCAGTATGCACAGCACGGGTCCGGGGGGCTCTTTGCCGGATCGGGGGGCGAAGTGTATCGCCGACCCGCTCCGTGATAGACACCATTTCGCAGGGACGCAATGATGCCGCTCAGAATAAGAGTGAACTTTGTTATAGCCAGCTTTCTTGAAATCCCCGTCATCAATCACTCGCCACGACTATCACTGCCTTTTGACACCTTATGAGCCAGCCTAATTTCACGCCCGCCTTTACCACCCGGCCCGAATTATCAGGCAGCTTTGGCATGGTGGCGTCGACCCATTGGCTCGCGTCAGCCGTCGGCATGGGGGTACTAGAGCGTGGGGGCAATGCGTTTGATGCGGCTGTCGCTACGGGCCTGACCTTGCAGGTGGTGGAACCCCATTTGAATGGGCCCGCGGGTGAAGTGCCGATCATTTTTCATGCTGCCAACACCAACACACAACATGTCATCTCTGGCCAAGGCCCGGCCCCCGGTGGGGTCAGTATCGAGCATTTTGAAGCGCTTGGCTTAGATTTGATACCGGGCACCGGCTTGCTGGCCGCTTGTGTGCCCAGTGCCTTTGACAGCTGGATGCTGCTGCTTCGTGACCATGGCACCCTTACGGTCCGTGAGGTGTTGGCACCGGCCATTCATTACGCGCGCCATGGGTATCCGGTGCTGGATCGCATCCAGGCAGCGATTGCGGCCTTGACCCGTGAGTTTACTGAACATTGGCCCAGTTCGGGAGCTATCTACCTGCCCCAAGGCCGCCCGCCGGCGACCGGTAGCTTGTTAACCAACCCAGCGCTGGCGGATACCTATGAGCGCCTGGTCCAAGAGGCGGAAAGCCATCAGGGCAGCCGCGAAAACCAACTCGACGCCGCGCGCGGCTGTTGGCATGATGGGTTTATCGCCCATGCGATCGATGATTATTGCCGGAAGACAGAGATTATCGACAGCACAGGCCAGGCCCAGAAGGCTTTGCTGACGGGCGATGACCTTCACCATTACCGTGCCCATAAAGAAGCCCCCCTGGCCTATGATTACCATGGGTATCGGGTGCTCAAAGCCGATGCCTGGACCCAAGGTCCGGCCATGCTACAACAGCTTGCCTTGCTCAAAGGCTTCGATCTTAGCGCCATGGATCCCTATGGCGCGGACTTCATTCACACGGTCACAGAATGCGCCAAGCTGGCCTTTGCTGACCGGGATGCCTGGTACACGGATCCCGCCACCGATCCTGTGCCCATAACAGCCCTCATCTCTGATGCCTATGCTGACCAGCGCCGAGCCCTGATTGACCCGAACCAGGCCAGTGATCAGTGGCAGCCAGGGAATCCCGATGGGCACGCGCCCACACCACCATCATGGATCACCGACCCACCCGCCCCTTATCCCACCGCCACGATTTTCGCCGGTGGCGAGCCCACCCGCGATCGCAGCACGGATCGAGCACTCGGCACCGACACAAAATTCCAGCCAGAACGGGGCGATACCTGTCACCTGGATATCATTGATCGCTGGGGCAATATGGTGGCCGCCACCCCCAGCGGCGGGTGGTTACAAAGCTCACCGATCATACCGGATCTGGGCTTTCCCCTGGGCACCCGCTTGCAAATGTTCTGGCTTGAACGCGGTTTACCCGGGTCCTTAGCACCAGGCAAACGGCCACGGACCACCTTGTCGCCCAGCCTCGCTTTACGTGACGGCGATGCCTATATGGCGTTCGGCACCCCCGGCGGCGATCAACAAGAGCAATGGCCGCTCTTGGTTTTCTTGCGCCATATCCATCATGGGCTGAACCTACAGCAGGCCATCGACGCGCCCGCCTTTCACACGGATCATCTGGCGGCGTCCTTTTGGCCACGGCCGTTTAACCCTGCGTCCCTCGCGCTCGAAGACCGGTTCCACCCCGATGTTATTACCGCGCTACAACAACGTGGGCACGGTATCACCATGACCGGGGATTGGTCGTTGGGTCGGGTATCCGCCTGTAGCCAGACCATCGATGACAAAGGCCGCCGGGTGTTAAAAGCCGGGGCCAACCCCCGTGGTATGCAAGGTTATGCCACAGGCCGGTAAGGTGATCCCGACGACCGTTTAGGACGTAAAAGATCCTAACAGGGACCTAGAAATCCTGGGACACCCAAACAAAGCACCATCATCATGACAACACGGCACAAAATCATGGTCCGATTTCACAAATTGCTCGGCGGGGTGATAGCCGCCATTGGCTTGAGCGGCTGTTCCTTACTAACAGCACTGCCCACGCCCACGACCACTGATCGACGATTGGCGTCCTTTCCGACCACTGATTTGCCGTTACAACAAGCCGTCACCATTGGCTGGGATGCCCATCAGATCCCGTTCATTGAAGCGCAGACCGACAGCGATGCGGCGTTTGCCTTGGGCATGGTGCAAGCGCATTTACGACTGGGGCAAATAACCCTGGCCAAGCATCTAACCCAGGGCCGGGTATCAGAACTGGCCGGCCCCATCACCATTGATTTTGACCGCGCCATCCGGACCGTGGGCCTGGGGCGGGCCGCTCCTGCGATTTATCAGGCGCTGCCCCCAGATACCAAACAATGGCTCGACCAATTTGTGGCGGGCTTGAACACCTATCAAAACCGGATGGACGAGCATCCCCATGCGTAAACTAGATTCGCAGACGTATCGCAACGATAAATACCAACAGGAGAAATTTGAGCTAAAGTACTGTAGCGACGCTGACTTTCTT
>JBCCBF010000246.1:0-4534 GCA_039814445.1 Pseudomonadota bacterium | reverse complement strand
GTGGTTGCGTGATAGGTGATCACCGCCAGGCAGATTAGCCGGTGCGATCAGATTTAATAATCTCAGTCATGGTGACGCCCAAACGGTCTTCCACCACCACCACTTCGCCCCGGGCGACGAGGCGGTTATTCACGAAGATATCAATGGGCTCGCCGACTTTTCGGTCCAGCTCCACCACCGCGCCGCGCCCCAGTTTCAACAGCTGGCTAACCTGCATGGAGGATTTGCCCAGCACCGCCGAGATTTGCACGGGAATGTCATAGATGGCGTCGAGCTCTTTGGTTTGCCCGGTGTTACCGGCCCCACCGCCGCCGCCCATATTGTCGTCTAGCGCCTGGGTTACGGCGTCTAAATCCTGTAGGGCGAGATCATTTTCGTCCGACATGGTCTTACTCCTTACACTCCGCCCTCTTTGGGCTCATCTGTCTCAGCTGGCGGCTCTTCCGCCGGTGTTTCATTCATTTCGGCCGGGTTCTCGTCAACAACGTTTCCATCGACCAGGTTTTCATCAGCCGCCGGCTCTTCAGCCGTCATGTCTCCAGCACCGCTACCCTGGTCCTCAGTGACCGGTTCCTCAGTGACCGGTTCCTCAGTGACCGGCTCCCCAACGGATGCCTCGGGGGCAGAGGGCTCATCTTGGGGCGCCATTGACGGCGCTTGCTCTAAGTCTGCCTGGTCATCGGCCGGGGCCAATGGTTGAGTGGCATCGGGCCCTAATTCACGGATCACATGTGACGGTTCTTCCGCAATTGCTTGCTCTAACCAGGCTGGAAGCTGTGAAAAATCGGGTTTTGGCGGTTCTTCGGCATGTTCAGCCGGGGTGAAGGCCGCTGGCGCGGGGCCGGGTGCGGCTAATGGGGCGGTCGAGTCACCGTCGCGCACCCCAGAATCCTCACCATCCATGTGGCCATCGCCCTGGCCATCGCTGGGCGACAAACCATGGGTGGCCAAGGCTTGTTCCGCAGCCTGCTCAATGGCGTTCCAGATGCGATCAATCAGCATGTTGGCACCACCATTCGCCCAGGTGATCCGGCAATCGGTGACCGCGAGGGTTTGATCCTCCACGATCTTTACTCGGTCGGTCATCCCACGCGATTCCAGCACCGCTTTCAAATCATCCTGCAAGGGTTTCGCGGAGCCCTGGGGCACCGCTATCAGAATTTCGCGCTCATCAGCGTGATCATTCAGGGTTTGCCGGGCGAAATCCGAGAGCCGTTCCAACGTGCCTTGGTCAGCCAAATGAGGGAACAGGCGCTTGGTCATCGCCAAGGTTCCGTCAAGCACCTGGCGTTCGACCTCTTGGCGCTGTTGGGCGTCGTGTTTCAGCAGGTAATCGGCCACTTTCGCCACATGTTGTAGGGCGACGGCGATGCTGTTTTGGGCGGTGGCTTCCACCGTTTGCTGCCCATCGGCCAGGCCTTGTTCATAGGCTTCGGCCCGGGCGCGCGCCAGCTCATCCAGGGTCACACCGGGCGGGGGTGGTATTTCCGGCTCGGCGTCGTCTTTGTTGTCGGTATCAACCTCTTCAATCGGCTCTAACGGCGGATCAAAGATGGCGTTGTCGAACATGAATTTCTGGATGCTGCTCATGGGGTATTAATCCCCCAAGGCAGCCCAGTGGAACAGCGCAGTCCAAGCCATGATGGTTGTTTGGTTTGCCCCATTAATACACCAGTTGATCTTCGCCCTTGCCATCGGCAATGACGATCTCGCCTTTGTCTGCCAGTTCTTTGGCGGTGTTGACCAGCAATTGCTGGGCTTCGTCCACATCGCGCACCCGCACCGGCCCCATGGCCTGCATATCTTCGCGCAGGATCTTCGCTGCCCGTTCAGACATATTGGTAAAGAACAGATCCTTGAGGGTTTCGCTGGCCCCCTTCATGGCCAAGGCCAGCTTGGTCTTGTCCACCGTACGGATCAGGGCCTGGGCACCCGCTGGGTCCAGGTTCGAGAGATCCTCGAAGGTGAACATCAGCGCCTTAATGCGCTCGGCACTATCGCGGTTCCGCTCTTCCAACGCGCTAAGGAACCGGGCTTCGGAGGCGCGGTCGAGGAAGTTGAAGATATCGGCCATCATCTCATGGCTATCGCGGCGGGTCGCGCGGGCCAGGTTCGACATGAATTCGTTACGCAGGGTGCGTTCCACATCATCCAGCACCTCTTTTTGCACATTTTCCATGCGCAGCATCCTCATGATCACTTCCATCGCAAAGCTCTCAGGCAGCAAGGCGATGACCCGGGCGGCGTTGTCCGGGCGGATCTTTGACAGCACCACGGCCACGGTTTGCGGGTATTCGTTCTTCAGGTAATTGGCGAGCACTTGCTCGTTCACATTGCCCAGCTTGTCCCACATGGTGCGACCGGCGGGTCCACGGATTTCCTCCATAATCGAGGAGACTTTGTCCGGGCCCAGCACTTTAGTCAGCAAACGCTCGGTGCTTTCGATGGTGCCGCTCAACGAGCCGGTGTCGGAGATTTGCTCGGCAAACTCCATATACAGCTTTTCAACCTGGCTCGCATGGACTTGGCCCAAATTAGCCATGACCTGGGATAGCTCTTTGATCTCCTCATCATCCATATAAGACAACAAGGTGGCCGTGTGCTCATCACTCAAAGACAGGGTAAGAACGGCAGCCTTCTCCGGGCCCGACAATTTCTTGACGGGTTCTTCGGTATTGCCATCCTGATCTAAAGCGGGTTCTGACATCGTTTTACTCTCTGCCTTTAATACCGAAATGCCAAACGATTACCGCTCGGCATGGGTCATCAAAGTTCACGTCCCTCGTATAACCAGTTGCGGATAATCGCCACGGCTTCTTCTGGGTGTTTCTCCACAATCTCGCCGATCTTCTTCAAAGAAGACGCGCGCACACGGCCTTCCACCTGCGAGATGTTAATCATCTGTTCAAGCTGGGTTTCCACATCGCCTAAATCACCCTCGCCATCAGGACCGGCCAAGGCGGGCATATCCCCGGATTGATCGGTCAACAAACCCAGATCATCAGGTCCACCCGCGGTGGCGGGGGCAGGGGTCAATAGGCGGTTGATCATCGGGCGGACAATTAGCAGCAGCACCAAAATCGCCACCGTGGCTAGGATCAACATTTCACCCAAGCGGCGTAGCTCGGCCGCGGGAATGCCGAAAATCATGCCGAGGTTTTCATCAGGAAACAGCAGGGGATCACGCTCGAACTGAAGGTTCTCCACAACGATGGTGTCACCCCGTGTGTTATCGAACCCGACGGCGTTTTGGGCCAGGCGGCCCAGGGCATCCAACTCATCAGCCGTGCGTGGTTGGTAAACCTCTGTGCCATTGGCATCGGTCACATAGGTCCCGTCCACCAGCACCGAAATATTAAGCCTACGGATCACGCCTATCTCGCGCACAACGACCCGCTCCGTCCGTGGCACTTCACGGTTCGTCGTCACTTCCTCACGGGTTTCCCGGGTAAAGGCAGACGCATTCGGCCCGGCAACCGGATCAACATTGGGGATGTTTTCTTCCACCGTGACGGGCTCAGGCCCTTCAAACTCATTGCTTTCCCGGCTTTCCACCACCTCTTGGTCACTGGCGACAAAGATATTATCGGTGTCAAAAACCACTTCGTTTTCGGTAACCCGGTCAAAATCCATATCGGCCGATAGCTGCACCCGGGCGTTGCCAATCCCCACCTTGGGGAAAATCACGTCTTCGATCTTGCGGATCAACTCACGCTCACGCGCTTGGCGGCGCTCAGAGGTTTCGTTCATCATGCCGGCCAGGCTGCCCTCATCTTGAGGACTGGCCAGCATCCGGCCACGGCTATCGCTCACCGCCACGCGCGGCGGTTCCAAATCTGGGATGGAGAAAGCCACCACTTGCTGGATCGCTGCGATTGCTTCGCGGTCTAGGTCACGCCCTTGCTCAAGCTCTAAGAACACACTGGCCCGCGGGTCTTGGCGGTCACGTTCAAAGATACGGCGTTGGGGCAAGACCAAATGGACCCGGGCGCGCCGCACATCTTCCATGGAGCTGATGGTCATTTCCAGCTCCCCTTGCAGCGCGCGCACTTCGTTGATGTTGAGGACCTTGGTCGTCACGCCTAAGCCCGGTGGCTCGTCAAACAATTGACCAAAGCCCACAGAACCGCCGGTTGGTAAGCCATTTTGCGCCATTTGCATGCGCAGGCGTCCTACCTGGTCGCTGGGCACGGAGATGCGCCGCCCGTCAATGCTCACTTGATAGGGCACGCCGCTGGCATCGAGCTGTTCTGTGATCGCGCCGGCATCACCCGCTTGTAAATCATCAAACAACAGCGCCATGTCTGGCGTCGCCAGGCGCGTGGAGATATAGATGAAAAAGATCAGCAAACCGACGGCAACACCGGTCAGCATCGCAATCCGTGGCAACCCAAGATTGCGGATTGTTTCGAGAAAATTATTCACGTTTCATCCCGCCCTAACACACACCTGCTTAGGTTCTTGCAATCATTATGCCGAAAGAAGGGTGCGGTCACGAGGGCTCTGCCAGTGGTAATACAAATTAACTTACCAT
>JBCCBF010000343.1:0-2865 GCA_039814445.1 Pseudomonadota bacterium | reverse complement strand
TCAACTGATAGTCGCGAGGGTCATTTTCTTTCAATTTAGACCAAGCCTTTTGCTTTTGTGGCTCACTCTGACTTTTAGGGGGCTGGGTTGGCCTATCTGCTGATCCCGATTATGGCGGCCAAGGGATGCCCCAGGCGGTGAATTTCGTGCTTAACGAAATCCTGTCTTCCGCCAATATGGCCTTTGCCATGTATCCGGGCCTGTCCCAGGGTGCGTATGACGCAATCCACCAGCACGGTAACCAAGAGCTCAAAGACCTATATCTGCCGAAGCTAGTGGACGGCATTTGGTCGGGCACCATGTGTTTGACCGAGCCCCATTGCGGTACTGATCTGGGGCTCATCCGGACCAAGGCGATCCCGCGCGATGATGGTTCCTATGACATAACCGGCACCAAGATTTTCATCAGTGCCGGTGAACATGACATGACCGACAACATTATCCATTTGGTGCTGGCTAAACTGCCCGATGCGCCTCCTGGGGTGCGCGGTATCAGCCTGTTCCTGGTGCCCAAGTTCCTGCCTAAGGAAGAGGGCGGTGATTATGTGGCCGGGCAACGCAATGGCGTCATGTGTGGGTCCATCGAGCACAAGATGGGCATCCATGGGAACTCCACCTGTGTAATGAATTTCGATGACGCCCAAGGCTGGCTCGTGGGTGATCCCCATAAGGGACTGCGCGCCATGTTTACTATGATGAACGCTGCCCGGTTGGGCGTGGCCATTCAAGGCCTGTCCCAAGCCGAAGTCGCCTATCAGAACGCCGCGATCTATGCCAAGGACCGCCGCCAGGGCCGTTCCCTTACTGGGGCGAAAGAGCCGGGCGAGAGCGCTGACAGCATTCTGGTCCACCCGGACGTCCGCCGTAACCTGCTAAACACCAAGGCGGTGAATGAAGCGGCGCGCGCGTTGGCCTATTGGACTGGGTTGCAGATCGACATCTTTGAAAAGCACCCCGATGAGCGGGTGCGGCGGGATGCCGATGATTTGGTGAGCCTACTGACGCCGATCCTGAAGGGCTTCCTGACCGATCATGGGACGGATGCTGCGATTGCCTGCCAGCAAGTGCTGGGTGGCCATGGCTATGTGCAAGAATGGGGCATGGAGCAATATGTCCGCGATGCCCGGATTGCCCAGATTTATGAGGGTACGAACGGTATACAGGCCCTCGACCTCGTTGGCCGTAAGCTGCCGAAAGATTTCGGTCGCCTGCTGCGCCAGTTCTTCCACCCAGTGCAAGCGGCCCTAGAAGAGCACCAGAGTAACCCAGAGCTGCAAGAGTTCGTGTTCCCGCTGGCCAAAGCCTTTGGCAAACTTCAGCAAGCCACAGGCCTGATTGCCCAAAAGGGTATGAAAAACCCTGATGAGGCCGGGGCCGCATCGAGCGATTACTTGCACCTCTTCGGCTACGTGGCGCTTGGTTATATGTGGTTGCAGATGGTTCAGGTGGCGAAAGAAAAGCTGCCGGAGGCTAATGGCAACGCGTCGTTTTATGAGAACAAGATCAAGACTGCGCGATACTACATGCAAAAGATCATGCCCGAGGCAAACGCTTGCTTCCAAAAGATCATGGCCGGGGCCGACCCCGTCATGGACCTAGACGAGGCCGCATTCTAAGTGTCACGGACACACTATTTTATAGACCACCGCCGGAGCAGAATTCTGGCGGTGGTTTTCTACTGAGAAGAAGGAAACCGGCAGATGGCCGTTGAACAACTCACAGATCAAATCCGCCAGAAAGTCGCTTTTGCCGGCGGTTTTGGCGGCAAGATTAAGCTTAAGATCGATGATGCGGATTACATCCTGCTTGATGGCGACAGTACCCCGCCCACCGTGTCCAACGAAGATGCGGAGAGTGACGCCACCATCAAAATGTCATCGGACACGTTGCAAGGGCTGATCAACGGCACCCAAGACCCGACCATGGCGTTCATGACGGGCAAGATCAAAGTCGATGGCTCCATGGGTTACGCCATGAAGTTGGCCTCCCTATTGGACGATTAGCGGCCCCGATTAGGAACGAATAATCATGAATCTAATCTTCCGCCTGTTGCGCATCTTGATCCTCGGTTGGTCCGCGGGGAAGGGTAAAGACCCGGCGGCGGAGTTCATGAAGCCAAGCCGGATCACCTTGCGGTGCTGGCCCACAGATCTCGACCTTAATTTCCACATGAACAACGGTCGCTATCTGAGTATCATGGATTTGGGGCGCATGGATTTAATGCTCCAATCGGGCCTCGCCAAACGGATCATGCTGGATAAAAAATGGATGCCAGTCATCGCCGCTGGCACCGTCCGCTACCGCAAATCGATTGAGCCATTTGAGCGTTTTCACCTGGAAACGCGCGTGGTCGGCTGGGATGACAACTTCGTCTATCTGGACCAACGGTTCTTAAGCTCCAATGGCCGGGTCAAAGCCGCTGGCCTGGTCCAGGCGGCCATGACCAATAAGAGCGGCCGTGTACCCACAAAAGAGCTGATGGCAGCCTTTGGTGTCGATGACACCACCGACGGTACACCGCCTGCCTATATCAAAGAATGGGTTACCATGCTGGGGGATTGGCGGGCAGACTTCACCCGGGACGAGCCCCAAGCAAAGGCAGCCGCTTAGTTTATCGATCTTGCGCTCGCTGGTTCTTGCGGTTCGATTCTGTGCGATTCGCTGTGGGTTAAGCTGTGCGCAATCGCGTATCCACTATCACAAAACTGACATATTTGCGCGCTTTAGGCTTCAAATTTTCCTGGCATTCGCGTAGTTTGCACACATCAATATTCCATTCGCATACGTCCGGGGGCTGATCGATGCGTGTAGGTGTAGGTTTTCGTGGTGCAGGCGGTGTTCAAACACTGCAAAGTGACGTGGTAC
>JBCCBF010000179.1:0-5901 GCA_039814445.1 Pseudomonadota bacterium | reverse complement strand
GGCTATTTTATTGAGATCGTCTGGTTTTTTACCTTGGGAGGCGATCTTCTCTAGCTTGGCATTCGCCGTTAGAATCATCTCTAGAAATGGCAAGGCTGGTATTAAGCGCCCCCATGGCATCGCAAAGAAGCGCCGGAAATAGGAGGGGCTTAATTTTTCACGGGCGATGAAAAGGCCAAAGCCGAGGAGCAGTAAAAAGATCAGAAGCGCAAGCATCAGTAACCAGAATGGATTTGGGTTTGTTCAATCAGCAAATTCAGTGCCCGGTCAAAATCACTTAACGGCACCACCACCTGTCGCCTGGAGAATGAATTGCTTAACGGGGCGTCTTTAAACTGGATTTTGGCAATGGGCCGGTCGGTGTTCAGCATCTGGGTAACCAACTGTTCGGCCGTACGGTGCCGCAGGATACATTCACCAACCCGGCACACATCACCAATGGCGAGATTAAAGCTACCGATGCGTAATTGCCCATCCTCCCAGCTGGGGGTTGGCGTGGCGGCTAGCAGGATGTTGAAGTCATACACATCGGTCGCTTCGATCATGGTGTCGCCATCATCATCCATGCCGACCCGTGGCCCTTGCTTGTGTGAGCGGGCGTTATCCGGGTGCGCCACTTCAATTACGAGATCAAAGACAAACAAGGCCCGTTGATGGCCCGTGGACATCTGGCGTTCGTGAAGTCGTAACTCACAGCTATCAAAAAAAAAATGGCCAGGACCGCCCGGGTGTAACAGGTCACCTGCCAATCCCCCAAACGCTTCATAAACCGCAGATTATCTTGCAGGCCGGGGGTTGGCGGCGGCCGCCATGTGGGTCGGTTGGCACTGTTTGCCGCGGCCTCATACAAAGGTGCGAGCGCCAGCATCATAAGCACGAGCACAGCCATGATGCGCACAAGCGCATGGGGGCGAGCCTTCTCGCTAAGCCTCATAAGAAGCGCTTTGTATGCAGATTGTGTGACAGAAATTGTCTCTGTGAGTAAAACCATAAGGCGAGGCTTTCGCAACGCATTGATTGACGATACAACTAAACGGCGTACCGCAAGCTAACCCAAACATTATGCCTGGCAACAATTCGAATGCCCACGGAAATACCACGAAAGCCTGTCGATGAGGGCTGATTGCGGTTACCGGGACACGGGGTAGGACAGGTGCGGCACGATAAAAAGAAGACGGCAACAGTGAGAGACACCATCATGACCAAAACCATTCGCGTTTCCATATTCGGGCGGGTACAGGGCGTCGGCTATCGGGTTTGGACCGAACAGCGGGCGCGACAGCTTGGTTTGGCCGGCTGGGTGCGCAACCGTCTCGATGGGTCTGTTGAGGCGGTGTTTAGCGGCGATAAAGGTGTCATTGCGCAGATGGTGCGCGCGTGTGAAGAGGGCCCCAGCGTGGCCCGGGTTGAGCGCGTGAAACAACAGCGCGAAGACGCGCAAGCCAACCAAGACTTCAAGATTTTACCCACCTGTTAAACCGCTGACGCTCGAAACTTGCGCCCAGCCATCTAGTCGATGCGGTCCTCAACCCGGGCGAAACGCAAGGCCGTGTCATCGGTGATCGGCAAGATGGCTGGCATTAACACCACGCAATTCTCATAGGGTGTTCGGATAACATTGCCGCCGTCAGTGGCTACCAGAGTGCCCATCTCAGGCAATAATTCGAGGCCTTGAAATGGGCGTGCAAAACTAAACGCATTATCGTTGCTAGGGCTGAGAGTGTGCGTTGTGCGGACAAATTTTTGCGGCGGTTTATCCACCAAGGTCACAGCTTCTAGCGGCGGGTCGACCAAATGTAGGCTCTGCAAAAACCGCCAAGCCACCCGTTCGGCAACCACAGCACTGCTGGCTTCCTGATGGCCACCGCATTCGACGAGCAACGCACTGGCGTAGAATTGGTCTTCCCGAAATTGCTTATAATCTGTCAGCCGTTGCCCTGAGGCATGGCCGGGATCCACCACGATCCAATTCGGGTAGCCTACGGATTGAGCCAAATCTCGGTGGCGGGATGCTTTACCGATAAAGGCTAAGGGCGGCCCGGGCCGCACCATGGTGTGCAGGTCGAGCAAGAAATCGCACCGGTCGATGAGCGGCGCTAATTCCCGCGCCCGTTGCGCCTCCCAGCTATCATCGCCATTGCTCATCAGATCATCAGACCATAACCGGTTCATGTCACGCTGGAGATAGCGTCCGGCTAAGGGTTGGATTGGGTCATACCGGCCATAGGCCTCGTGATGGGCAAAGCATAAATGAAGCTGCCCCGCGGTGATGTGGTCGAGTTGTTGGGCCAGATTATCGAGAGCCACCGCCCCGGCCCATTCATTGCCGTGGATGATGGCGGTGATCACCACGGTGGGGCCAGGAAGTTTACCCTCGTAGCTTACGGTGTAGGGGGCGACCACGCTGGCTTGGCGATAGCGCGATAAATCGGGTAGGGGGCGATCAAAATTCCCACGCATGGCTGGTCAATCCTGGGCTGGCCTGGCCAAAGCGTCGGGCATATGCCGGGCCAGAGCCACATCCAAATCCGCCATGGTGATCGGCAGCCCCAACGCGGTCATTGAGGTGACCCCATGGTCTCGAATACCGCAAGGAACGATACCATCGAAATGACTTAAATCCGGGTCCAGATTGATGGCCATGCCATGGAAGGCGACCCAGCGGCGTACCCGCACACCCAGGGCGGCGATCTTGGCCTCCTGCCCCGGCTTGCCGCCGTGTTTTGCCATATCCACCCATAAGCCCACGCGCCCCTCACGGCGTTCAACCAGGAGGTTGAACGAACCGAGCGCATCAATAACCCATTGCTCTAATTGGTGCACATACCACCGCAAATCCTGCCGGCGGGTCTTCAGGTTCAGCATAGGGTAGACCACCCGTTGTCCGGGGCCGTGATAGGTGAACTGCCCACCGCGCCCAGTTTGGTAGACCGGGAATTGCCCATCCAGCAAATCCGCCTCGTTGGTGCTGGTGCCTGCGGTGTAAAGCGGCGGGTGCTCTAACAGCCAAACCCGGTCCGGGGCCGTCCCATCAATAATCGCCGCCACATGGGCCTCCATCTGGCTGATGGCATCGGGATAGGCCACAGGCTGATCACTGATCTGCCAGTCGATGGCAGAGGCGATCTCGGGTGAGTTACCGGCTATGGGGTTGGGTGAAAGCACGTCGCAGACCTGTTTTGGGCAAAATTATTTTCCATTCCTATCATCGGATATGGGTTTTGCCACGTAGAAGGTGCAAGGGCGATGGCGACGCCCTGTGTCGTCGGTCCTCGTGCGGGCCCATATTGACGGGCTTTTCAGGGCACTCCCGCAGATGTGATCGCCAGATAGGTCGATCGCTCCATATTAACGGTAACGCTTTTTGTTTAAGGCTCCCATGGCCCCTTCGGATATTACATCCCATGACACTATCAGCCCGCCCATGCCGCGGGCTGCATCCCGTTGGCAGTTGGTCGGGGCCAATCTGGTGTCCTTACTTATTCTTGGCTCCCTGGCCAGCATTCTGATAAGCCCGCTTCTCGGCGAGCAGATCGAGGGCATGGGGGCGGCTATTATGTTTATCGCCTATCAAGTGGTGGGGTTGGGCCTGGCCATTTTGATAACCAGCCTAGTCTGGCGTCGGCTGGCGGCGATGCCCAGCGCCACCCCGACGCCTCACGCTTTCGACCAACAACACACCCCCGATAAGGCCGTTAGCCCTCACCAATCGGTCACGATATCTGTCCCGGTGTTCAACAATGCCGATGGCATTATCACCACGCTTCAGGCGTTGATGGCCCAAACCATGACACCGGCGCAGATCATCGTGGTGAATGATGGTTCCACCGATGACACCCTGTCCCGTTTGATAGAGCGCTTTAACCTAAAGGCGGGGCAAAATGCCGGCGTGACCACACCCTATATATCGCGCGATAACCCCGCCCTCACCGTGCTGGATGCCCCCCATGGTGGTAAGGCAAAGGCGCTTAATCATGCGCTTGCGTTGGCCGACACGGATTTATTTGTAAGTGTGGATGCCGATACGGTTTTGGCCCCCGACGCGCTAGAAGAAATGGTGCGGGTTTACAGCGAGAAACGCCAGGCGATTGCGGTGGCCGGTGTGGTCACACCCAGCTACGGCCCCTGGCTCCATGGCCAACAAGACCGGTTGGGTCAATTGCCCGCCCATGCCCTCACTTTTTATCAGACCATTGAATACGCGCTGGATTTCAGCGCAAGGCTGGGCTGGGAGACGGTGGATGGCGCCCATGTGATGTCAGGCTGTGCCACCGCGTTTCGCCGGGACTTGCTGGTTGAGGTGGGCGGGTTCCGCGATGACACCGTGACCGAGGATTACGAGATCATCCATCGCTTGCGCCAGCATTGCGCGGATCGCGGCCTGGCCCATCAAGTGCTGACCGCGCCGCGGGCCAAGGTGTTTACCGCAGCGCCCGCGACCTTGCCACGTTTGTTGCGGCAGCGGGTGCGCTGGTTCCAGGGCTTTTTGCAGACCCTTTTGCTCTATCGTGGTCTGATTGGTCGCGCCCGTTACGGTTGGTTTGGGGCGCTAGTGCTACCGGTGAAAACCATTGACGCTGTGGCCCCGGCCTTGGTTGCCCTGTCGTTGGGCGCGTTCTTGATGGAAAGCCAGACGGGCGGCGCCAGTCTGGCCGCCATGGTGATTGGGGCTTCGGTTGTAACCAGGCTGGCCATTGATTGCGTGGTTGGCAGTATCAGCCTTGCCCTGCGCCAGGGTCGGGTTGCGCCTTATCACAGCGGGTGGCAATCCATCGCCATGGGGCTTGCCCTGCCGGTGTTTTATTTGGTGAACCGGTCATTATGGCTGGTTATTGGTCTTAGCGCCTATGGTCGTCTAATCACTGGCTCCCGGCGCTGGTAGATAGCGCCGATATAAGGTGCTTATAACAAGTCAGCTTGACCGACTAAACACCATTTGATACCAACGCGCTCTGCCTTTGGTGGGTTTCCCAAACCCTCTGGCACGTGCGGTCGTGGCGGAATTGGTAGACGCGCAGCGTTGAGGTCGCTGTGGCCTTAATTGGCCGTGGAAGTTCAAGTCTTCTCGACCGCACCATTTGCTTTTGTCGTCATGGTATGGCCGCGGCCACAGATCACGATCTCTATTGGGCCTTACGACAGACCACAGCCTCAAATTATGCAGTTTTCACCCGTTAATCCGCTTGATTTCAGCGGTGATCAGGTCCCGCGCTTTGAACGCTGCGTCCAGGTCAAAGCTGTTAATGATCGCCACTCGAAAGCCCCCAGGGGGCATGGAGTGTAATTCGGCCGGCTTATCTTCATGGAATGATAGCTGAACACTGCTTATCCCGGTGTCCGTGATGACTTGATCGATAAAGTCAGCACCGGGTTTTTTGTATTGGCGGTGGGCATCAAAGATAACCACGCTGTATCCGGCTTGCGGTTCACCAATAGCGGTGGGCCATTGCTGATCTTGATAAAGGCTGATCACGGCTGGGATAAAATCATCGCCATACAAATCGGGCCATTGATCGGCAAATCGGAGATGCATTTCGATAATCCGGCCGTCAATAGTCTCAAAATTCATCATGCCGGTATAGCCGGGGAAATTCTCAGTGATGAAATGATATAAATAGCCTTTTAGCGCCTGATCATCATCGGGCAACACAGCCCAATAATCGAAGGTGCCCTCATTTAGGGGGTAGCCTTTGGTATAGCGCGACCAGACGGCTTGGCCATCAACCACCGCCACATCGGTGCTGAAATGGTCGCCTTCGTGCAGATCCACCCAGAAAAACCCTGGGGATAGGGCGCGTTCATAATCGTCAAAGGAAGCCAGCACCCCGCTGCCCGATCCCATGGAGCGAAGATTATAAATCGGCTTGCTGAACACTGGGAAATGGCCAGGTGTAATGCCAT
>JBCCBF010000248.1:0-4481 GCA_039814445.1 Pseudomonadota bacterium | reverse complement strand
GGAAGGGGTTGATGATGGCGCTGATCTGTCCCGCTTGGAACAGCAACACAGGCTTTGGCAACGCGCCCATGACGGGGCCCATGCTTTTAAGGCCGATATTGCGCGTCTCCACGAACCACTGGATCGAGTGAGTGAGCAGCTGATCGCCAAGGGCAAAGAGCCGGTGACCGCGGCTAATTTTAAGGCTTATTACGGGGGCATTATTAACCCGTTAAAGACAGCCGTCGATCCGGATTATTGGGCGGTGCGTAAGGCTATGGGCCTGGTGGGGCGCAACATGTTCCGCGCTAGAAACCGTCAGGTGCCTTTTGCTGATATTCGATTTGATGTTCACCCCCATCGCCCAAATTCTGTGCCGCGCATTCGCGCTGATCTAGCGGCGAACCTTGACGGGCTTGAGGCGGCGGACCGGTTGGTGGCCAAAGCCGATGATAAGATGGCTCGCCTTAGCCAGCCGCTGCGCTTGGCACGGATGCGTGAGCAAATCCAGGGCGTGGACCAAGTCGATGACCAGGTGATCGCGCAAGGAATTGAACGGTTTCAGGATCCCCTTGCTTTAGAGGCCTTAGCCGTGAAAACCCAAGACCCGGTCCTGAGCGCCGCGGTGCTCCACCACGTCAAAGCCGTTGCCCTTGATAACCTCAGCCGCACCATGTTCGATCACACGCGGAATGCACGCGATGATTTATTTCTGGAGAGCGATACGGGCCCGCGGCGCGGGCAGGTTAGGACGTTTCGTACAGTCAGTGAGCGCAATCGCTATCTGATCGGCTATCAGGTCCATGATTATCTATTAACGATCAACGCCGAACATATCCGTAAGGCTCTGGCGGCCATTGAGCAACCAGCGGGCCCCACTATTGCTAAAAATAAGGCAATGATTGTGCAGGCCCTGGCGACGGATAAACGTTTGGAGCCCATGTTGACCGCCAAACAACTGGATCAGTTTGAATTTCCTGATGCCACGGGTCAGGAACCGATCCCGGCTGAGTTAGTGGCTGGCTTGGCAAGCGATATGGGCTATGGCCTTGATGATGAACAAATGCGGGTGGTCATTGCCGATCATACCGAAGCAAGCCTGCCAGAACGCCCCAAGCATCTAGCGGCCGATCAACCCTTACCGCGACCGCGTCGGTTCGGCGGTTAATAGCGGTATTTAGGGACGCTATCTGACCGGATGGTCGCGGCGACCCGTTTGGTCAACCGGTCCCATCGTAATAATTTACGCCAGAAATCCGGGCCATAGAGGATCGGGTGCCGTAACGCGAGATACAGTGGCTCGCCCTTGGGGAATTCTTTACAGATTATCAGTTCAACAAAACAGTAATCCTCATACTCCCGACCAAAGGCGTAATTAAAGCTGACCACTGTTTTGGCATATTCTGGCACTTCTTTAACAAGCTTGGCCTCCCCAGTTTCGGTGACGTCACCGATTTGATTGGCGGCTTTATCCAGGCGTCGTATCACCACCCCCGGTATTTTTGCTTGTTCTAAGGGTTTGCAAAAACGTTCGCGCGCCTCTTCATCGGCGAATGCAATACCCACATAACGCCGGCTCGACAGGCTATGCCCCATGCATGACGAATAAGTGAGGTAACGTTTCGATTTGAGGGCGCGCACCACAGGCTGGATCCCAACCTCAACATTTTGCCAAAACTGTTCAGCATAGGGCGAAATGAAATGGGCGATTTGATTACCATTTTCATCCAATCCGCCGTTGATCCGACCGTTTGGGTGAATGGTGTTATTGCTCTCGAAATGTAGCTTATGGAGTATCTCATTAAGTGTTTTGGGCCGCTCAGCAATTTTCACTTCTTGCCAGCCCGGCCGTTCAGGTCCCGGGGCTACTAACGCCGACGGCTCATGCAAGCTCACGCTATTTGGAAATAACTCACGCATTTATTGCTGCTGATGATTACCCAGTTAACACTTTGTTTTCGATTTATAACTTTAGCATTGCTGATGAATTTTGCACAGCCATGGCTTTATCGTCATGGGGGTGCCCAAACCATTAGCGTTTGCGAAGGCATATGATATGTATGCTTAAGTAAGCCACAAGGTTTACGGGTTTGAAGACACTGGAGCTTCAAACCCATCACAAAGCAATGAAGAGGTACCTGGAATGAACGGGAACTCAACCAACGGTGCCGTGCCGATCACGGTGGCTCGAGGGGATGGCATTGGCCCCGAGATTATGGAAGCAACCCTGGCTGTTCTTGAGGCGGCAAAAGCCCGTCTCGATATCACTGAAATTGAAATCGGTGAGGCGATGTTCCACAAGGGGTACAGCGCCGGTATTGCCCCCGAAAGCTGGGATATCTTACGGAAAAATAAGGTTTTTTTAAAAGCGCCTATCACCACGCCACAGGGCGGTGGGTTTAAGTCTCTGAACGTAACAGTACGCAAAGGGCTGGGTCTGTACTCCAACGTACGGCCCTGTGTGTCCTATGACCCCTTTGTCACCACACGTCACTCCGATATGGATGTGGTCATCATCCGGGAGAACGAAGAAGATCTCTACGCCGGCATTGAATACCGCCAGACCGATGATGTGTATCAATGCTTGAAACTGATTTCTCGGCCGGGCTGTGAGCGCATCTGTCGCTATGCGTTTGAATACGCACGCACGAACCACCGCAAGAAGGTCACCGCCTTTGTCAAAGACAACATCATGAAAATCACCGATGGTATTTTCCATCAGGTGTTTGATGAAGTGGCGGCCGATTACCCAGAGATTGAAGCGGATCACCTGATTGTTGATATCGGCGCGGCCCGCATTGCGGATACGCCCGAGATATTCGATGTGATTGTGACCCTCAACCTATACGGCGATATTATTTCTGATATCGCGGCTCAAATTACCGGGTCAGTCGGCCTGGCTGGTTCAGCAAATATTGGCGATCAATCGGCTATGTTCGAAGCCATTCACGGCTCCGCCCCGCCCATCGCGGGGAAAGGGATCGCCAACCCATCGGGCTTGTTATTGGCGTCTGTCATGATGCTTACCCATATCGGCCAGCCGGATGTGGCCGAGGCGATCCATAATGGTTGGTTAACGGCGATCGAACGCGGCTCCCATACCGGTGATATTTTTGATCGGAAATATTCCAAACAGCGCTGTACGACCAAAGAGTTCACGGCCGCCCTGATCGATTGTTTGGGGGAGAAGCCCGAAACGTTAACGCCTGTCAGCTATTCGGCAAAATCAGCTGATCGCAACCAAACCGGTATCCGCGTGACCGTACCAGCCCCGGCTCAAAAGGATTTGGTCGGGGTTGATGTGTTTATCGACAACCGTGAGCTGACCACTGATGAGCTGGCCAAACAATTGGTCTCGACCGGTGGGGATTTGATGAACCTTCAGGTGATATCGAACCGTGGCACCAAAGTATGGCCCGATGGCTTGCCCGAAACATTCTGTTCGGACCATTGGCGCTGCCGGTTTCTTGCCAAGGGTGATGCCCCCTTGGCAACGGCTGATTTGATCGGCCTCTATAGCCGCATTGATGGCACTGGCTTAGACGTTATCAAAACCGAGAATTTATATAATTTCGATGGCCGGCCTGGCTTCTCAGCCGCTCAAGGTAGCTAGCTTATTCACGCACAAGGCTTGTCTTACTCACGCACAAGGCGTGGGCGGGATCGGACATGGTGGAGAATCTCGCCCAGGCTTTGGGTTTTCAACAGCCTTTTTTCACCCTGAAACAGCAAGAAGCTGGTGCGCCGCCGCTTACCGTCGGTGGTTTTGACCACGGTCAGCAAGGGTGATTCGTGGGCGTGGCGGAACATGGAGAACATCGCCGCTTCGTCTAAATGGTCGATGGCGTAGTCACGATAATCGCCGCGGGCCACATGCTCACTGTACAGGCCGAGCAGTTGGGAAAGCTCTGGCTTGTTAAAGAAAACCTTTGAATTTGAACGTCTTGACCGATTTCTATAATCGGAAAGCCGGATCAGGTGAGACATGCACGCTCCCAACAATGGTGATCCTCATGCAGGCCCACAGCACCATGGTGATGGCCCATGGTTTAGCCCGCATCGCCCGCTCGCTTTTCTAACAACGCGCTTGCCTTATTATGGTGCCGGTGCACCGGGTATACGGTCAACTGGCATTTATCCGTGATCAGGTTATTTTCCGGGCTTTATTACTGGGGTTGAAACCGGCTATACCTGCCCGATTAGCCCGGTCGATATGCGGTTTCCCCTGTATCGATCATAGGGCTTAGACGTTACCAATACCTTGATGATGTGGAACGCCAAGCGATGAGCGAATTATTCCGTGAAATTGATAGCGAGCTGCGCCAAGACAAAGCGCGCGCCCTCCTGGCCAAATATGGCCCCCGTGCTCTGATCTTCTCAGTGATCACGGTGGTCGCGGTTGTCATCGGTGTTTATCTGCGTGATCAAGAGATTGCCCGGCAATCGGCAGCCACCCAAGAATTGGTCAAATTGGTGGGTGAGGGGCCCATCCCGCAGGATTT
>JBCCBF010000342.1:0-2878 GCA_039814445.1 Pseudomonadota bacterium | reverse complement strand
TTCGGGGACAGGACGGCACGGGGCTGCCACCACGCTCGATGATCTGACCCCGGCGCTGTATATCGGCCGGGTCATGCACAAGCGATTGGTGCCCTTCCAGCACCGGTTTGATTATCGCGTCTTTTCCCTTTGGCTTGATTTGGAACGCATCGCCGACACCAGCCGCTCGATCGCCAGCTTCAGCCACAACCGGTTCAATATCTTCAGTTATCACGACAAAGATCACGGCCCCCGGGATGGATCATCCGTGCTCACATGGCTGCGTGATCTGCTGGGCGACCATGATTTGTTGCCAGCCCAACACCGGATCATGGCCCAATGTTACCCGCGCTTGTTTGGGTATGTGTTTAACCCCCTGAGCGTTTATTACGTCTACGACCTGACTGACCCCGATCAGCCGGTGTTGAGCACCCTGATCTATGAAGTGAAGAACACCTTTGGTGATCAACATTGCTATGTGATCCCGGTCAGTGACAACCAGCGCGGAGCCCGGCTGATCACCCAAAGCGCGGCGAAGGGGCTTTATGTCTCCCCGTTCCTGCCCCTTGCTGGGCATTACCGGTTCCGCCTGAACGCACCTGGCAAACAACTAACCCAGCTGATCCGCCAAAGTGGTGCTACCACGGGGACGGAGGCAGAGCAATTAATTGCGGTCTTTACAGCCGAACGGACGCCCTTGACCCAAGGCACGCTGCTTAAGGCTCTGCTTACCCATCCCCTGATGACAGTAAAGGTGATGGCGGGCATTCATTGGGAAGCGCTTAAAATATGGCGCAAGGGGGCTAAATTCCACGGGCGCCCGCAACCGCCAGCGATCCCAGCCACCATCATTCCGACAACAGCAATAGCATCCACGGGTGTCACCCCATCGGCGGAAGCCTCCTAAGGTCGGTCACAGTCACCAGTCACAATTACCGATCACGAAAGCCTGTGTTTTGTCAAAAACAGCGGCCATCTCAGACGATGGCATAGGCGGTTACCGCAAGGCTTGCTAGGTTTCAATCAGCAGACCCTAATTTGCGCCTTGTCGCTGGGTAAAAACAATCCATGTCAACGGCTTGGCAATCTATTTACCGCCGCTGGGCGTAAAAAGACTGTTAACCGTAATGATTATATTTTCTGGGGGTTTCGCCCATGCCTCGTGATGGTGATCTGGTCATAAGCCAGACAAAGAGCCGGCGGGATAACAGCCGCACTTTACAGATCTTGCTCAAACTCGCGCAGCATTTGCCGGTGGGATCAATCACGATCACCGGCCCCGATCTGGTCCAGCATCACTTCGCTGGTGATGAGCCCGGCCCCGATGCCGTGCTTAATATCCATCATGAGCGGTGCATTCGGCGTTTTATGACCGGCGGGATCCTTGGGTTTAATGAAGCCTATCTAGAAGGCGATTGGAGCTCACCCGACATCGCCCAGCTTTTTGAATTCGCCCTGCTGAATGAAAAAGCGATGCGTGAGATTTTATTGGGCAAGCCGTGGTATCGGTTTATCGCCGGCATTGGCCATATGTTTCGCCCCAACACAAAACGTGGGGCAAAACGCAATATCAGCGCCCATTACGATTTGGGCAACCAGTTCTATGAGACCTGGTTGGACAGCTCGATGACCTACTCATCAGCCTTGTTCACCAATCCCAACGCCCCGGAACGCCAAGAAAACCTGACCCAGGCCCAATGGCGGAAATATGAGAACCTGGCGCAGCAACTCAACTTGAAACCTGGCATGCATGTGCTGGAAGTAGGCTGTGGCTGGGGTGGTTTTGCCGAGCACGCCGCCAAACATCATGGTGCCCGGGTTACCGCGATCACCATTAGCCGTGAGCAATTCGATTACGCCAAAAAGCGGATTGCCGATGCAGGGCTGGATCACCTGGTGGAGATCCGCTTCCAAGACTACCGCGATGTGACCGAGAAGTTTGACGCCATCGCCTCGATTGAGATGTTCGAAGCCGTGGGCGAAGCCTATTGGCCGCGGTTTTTCAGCCAAATCCGTGAACGCCTAAAACCCGACGGCCGGGCGGCATTACAAATCATCACCATCCAGGACCATCGTTTTGATCATTACCGCCAGCACGCTGATTATATTCAAAAGTATATCTTCCCCGGTGGCATGTTACCCTCACCCTCCGTGCTTAAACAGCAAGTGAAATCCGCTGGTTTACGGTTTGATGAGACATTGAATTTCGGCCGGTCTTATGCCGAAACCCTAGCCCGTTGGAATGAGTGTTTCCAAGCCCGTTGGCCCGAGATCCGGAAGATGGGTTTTGATGGCCGGTTCAAGCGGATGTGGGAGCAATACTTGGCCTATTGCCAAGCGGGCTTCCAAACCGGCGCGATTGATGTGGTGCAAGTGGCGCTGGTGCGCGACTGATCCTCCTATCACCCAACGATAACCAGGCGAACATGGGATCATCGCCATGAGCGATAAACCGCGTTTTAACCTCAGCCGCTGGGTGCTGCTCGCTTACGGCGCGCCTGGTGTGCCGCTGGCGGCCCTCACCCTGCCGGTTTACATTCTCCTGCCCACTTTCTATGCCACGACCTTAGGCCTGGGGCTTGCGAGCGTGGGCTTGGCCCTGGTCATAGCCCGGGTCTGGGATGCCTTTAGTGACCCGATCATTGGCTATTTATCCGATCAAACCCGCCATGAGGGATTGGGTCGTCGCATGCCATGGATCCTCGGCGGGCTCGTACCCGTCATGCTCGGCACCTGGCAATTACTAATGCCCCCAAGCGACGCGGGCCTTGTACATCTGATGGTGTGGAGCGTGGTGCTTTACACTGGCTGGACCGCCATGATTCTCCCCCTCAGCGCCATGGGGGCTGAGATCAGCGATAGCTACCATGAACGCAGCCGCATCGCCGGTTTCCGTGAG
>JBCCBF010000336.1:0-2963 GCA_039814445.1 Pseudomonadota bacterium | reverse complement strand
TCTTTTTTTCAACAGCTTATCAGCGTTAAAACGCCTTTGTTAGCACATAAACTATAGAATGTGCGATGCAAGATACCTACCTTTAGGTTAACCATTACGTAAAGAAGCGATTGCCCGAACACAAACGTGACGGAGAACCATAACAAGTTCGGAAGCGGTCATGGAAAACCCACAGAATGTAAAGCCGAGGATTTATGCTAGACGACATCATTGCCGCAAAAGCGAGCAGCACCAGTCATGCAAGCGACGCCACTAATCGCACCGGCTCATCCGGCGATAGTTTGGTAAGCGATTTTTTACCGCTGAAATTTATGAAAGCCGCCCAGGGTATCCAATTAGCCTTTACCCGGCAGCTCAGTACCGATTTCGATATCGGGATTGCCGAATGGCGTCTGCTATCAGCCCTGCATGAGGAGCAAGATATCGCCGCCCATGAAGTCGCTGCCATTGCTGGGATGGACAAAGTGCAGGTGAGCCGTGCGGTTTCCCGGGCTCTTGGCCATGAGCTGGTCAGCCGCCGCCGGGATCAGGATGATCGTCGCCGAACGGTGCTAAACCTCACCGATAAGGGCCGCGAGGTTGTCAAAGCTAGTGAACCGGTGGCCAAACGATTTGATGAAGAATTGCGTACAAAACTCGGCAAAGATAGCCATGAGCAATTGGAGAACCAGTTGCGCGAGCTGATCAAAATCGCCGATGACCTACTCAAGCGCTAACGGCTCATCACCGCGGTTTTCCATCTAATACGCCTAAAGTAACACCCAATCAGCAGAAATAAGCTATTGGGTGTTAACTGCTATTTGCGCGGTCGCGCGCGGTCGTGTATGCATCTGGGTCGGCGCGCACTTTCGGTCATCTGAGGGTAGTACCGCCAGTTTCAGATTCCACTGCACCAATCAATCGCTCGTGTCTGCTGCTCACTCCGTTCTCATTTTGACCGGCCCTAACCTCAATTTGCTTGGCCAGCGTGAACCGTCCATATACGGGACCGCGACCTTGGCCGATATTGAGGCTGGCTGCCATGAACGCGCCACGCGCTATGGCCTAAGCATGACGTTCAAGCAATCGAACCATGAAGGCGAGTTGGTGGAGATGATCCAGCAGGCGATCAACACCCATGACGCCATCATTATCAATGGCGGCGCGTACACACATACATCGGTTGCGATCCATGATGCTCTGCGCATGGTCGGCGTACCCATTCTAGAGGTACACTTAAGCAACCCGCATCAGCGGGAAGAATTCCGCCATCAATCCTTTATCACCCCCGTCGCCACTGGCCTTATTTGTGGCCTTGGCCAGGACAGCTACCTCCTGGCGATCGACGCGGTGGCCTCACTGTTGAACAAGGAAGTGTAAGCCCCATGAAAGGTTTCGAGCTGGATGAGGCGCTGTTTAAACAGCTAGCCGATATCATGGAAGAAACAGGCCTGACCGAAGTGGAAATGGCCGATGGTGATCGCTCTTTACGGGTCTCACGGCAAACAGCCATGCAAACGGCGGCCATACCGGCAGCCGCCCCCGCGCCCGTAGCAGCACCGGCCCCGGCCCCAAGTGCCAGCGCCCCAGGCGACAGCGAGGCTGGCGCCATAGACGCGAATGCCCAAACCTCGCCCATGGTTGGTACGGCCTATCTGGCTCCTGAGCCAGGTGCCGCACAATTTGTGAAGGTGGGCGATCAGGTGACGCCTGATAAGACCATCATGATCATCGAAGCCATGAAAGTGATGAACCCTATCCGCGCTGAGAAGACCGGCACGGTCACCCATATTCTTGTCGAAGATGGGCAGCCAGTTGAGTTCGGGGAACCACTCGTGGTGATCGCGTAAATCGCCTGACTGGCCGCCCGCTTAGCCCTTGCGCTACTCTTGAGCCGCTCATGCATCTTTGTGAATAACAGGCAGCATCGCCCATGTTCGATAAAATTCTGATTGCCAACCGTGGTGATATCGCCTTGCGGGTAAACCGTGCCTGTAAGGAAATGGGCATCGCCACCGTGGCGGTTCACTCCACCGCCGATACCGATGCCATGCATGTGCGCCTGGCCGATGAGAGCGTATGTATTGGCCCGCCTGCCCCCAAGGACAGCTATCTGAATGCCGCAGCCTTAATCTCTGCTGCCACGGTCACCGGGGCTGATGCGATCCATCCTGGCATTGGTTTTCTCTCAGAAAACGCTGATTTCGCCAGCATGGTGGAAGAGCACGGCATGACCTTTATCGGTCCCACCCCCGAGCACATCCAAATGATGGGTGATAAGGCGATCGCCAAATCAACCATGCAAAGGCTTGGCGTGCCAGTGGTGCCTGGGTCCGATGGCCTGGTTAGTGATGGGGCTGAGGCGAAAAAAGTGGCTGATGAGATTGGGTACCCCGTGCTGATCAAAGCCGCTGCCGGTGGTGGCGGCCGGGGCATGCAAGTGGCCAACACCGCCGATGATGTCATTGAAGCCTATAACCTCGCCAGCAAAGAAGCCCAGATGGCCTTTGGTAATGGCGAATGTTATCTCGAGCGTTATTTAGGCCAGCCCCGGCATATTGAAGTGCAGGTGATGGGCGATGGCCATGGCAATGCCGTGCATTTTGGTGAGCGTGATTGTTCAATCCAGCGGCGCCACCAAAAGCTTGTCGAGGAAACCCCCTCACCGGCCTTGAACGATCAGGAACGGGAACATATCGGCCGGGTTACCGTTGAGGCCGTGGCCCAGATGAACTACCGGGGTGTCGGCACCATTGAGTATTTGTTTCAAGATGGTGAGTTCTTCTTCATCGAGATGAACACGCGGCTGCAAGTGGAGCATACCATCAGTGAGATGGTGACCGGTCTTGACCTAGTGCGGGAACAAATTCGGATCGCGGCGGGGGCCAAGCTAGGCTACAGCCAGAAGGATGTGGAGTTTCACGGCCATTCGATCGAATGCCGGATCAACGCCGAAGACCCCAAAACCTTTATGCCATCCCCCG
>JBCCBF010000402.1:0-2164 GCA_039814445.1 Pseudomonadota bacterium | reverse complement strand
GACGAGCGCCTGGACGACCCAGCCGAGCGGCACGTCCTCGAGCGCGTTGCTTAGACCGAAGAGCGCGGCGTCCGTACCAACCTCGGCCGCCTTCGCCAACAGCGTGCGCACCACACTCTTGGCACCTTCCATATAGTCTGGCTCATTCTACCACCTCTTGTGCCAATTCATGCCTGAACGCCGAACGCGACCATCGGTAACGCGCCGCTTTTTGATGCGCCCCTGTGTGATGCGATGGGAATGCTTAGCGGTCGTCTGTCTCGGGCTTATCGACAAAGCCAAACCGTGGGGTGTTGGGTTGCGGGTTGCCAACCGATAGCTGCGCATTCATCGCGTGGAATTCATGGAAATTAGTCAAATTATCGATGACTTCAACCGACGCGAATAAAACACACCCATCCACGTAAATGAAATTCGCCGCGTTCAGCTTTTGCACATTGTACAGCCCGCTGATGTTCACGGTGCTGATGTCATAGAAAATGAAATGCTGTGGATTGAGGTAGAATGTGTTGTTGAACAGATAGCGCGCGGCCTCAAGTTCCGTGGGCCGGGTCTTCTGGATATAGGACAGGTAATTACGAACCTTGGCCGACCGCTCGGTTAACCCCTCAGCAATGCGCGCGTTGATTGTCTGGAAGTCTTGAACGGTGAACGAGCCTTGCATCTGCTCATCACGGTTCATGATGCCGATGCTGATGGTGGAGGGCACCGCCCATTGCTGGTGCACATAAAAGGTGCTTTGGTACACGGCTGAAAAGGTATTGTTGACCAGCTGATCGTTTAGAAAATTAGTGAGGGTCAGGGATTTGCTGACCGGCAAAAACGGTTCAGGCAACCGCACAGCGATAGGCTGGGGACAGCCGGGTATATCGACCTGGTCGTGGTAATAGCTGTCTGAATTTGACACCGCCCCCTGGCTCAAGGCCAAGGAAGGGCTGCTAACGGTCAGCAACGCGGTGGCAACAGACGCCAAAACGCCCACCCGCAGGCGCTGCTTTAAGCTCTTTTTCACCGCCCTTGTATCCAGATAATCTTCCAGTAATGTCAAACCGTTCGTCAAAACAGGGTCCTTATAAAGCTGTGGTCACCGTGATGACCATGCTGAAGCCTCAGCGTTCTCTTAAGAATAATGGCTGATAGGCAGAATATCTAGCTTATTACGTTCAACATCAGTTGCGCCTATTGTCGCCATCTTTGGCGGGTATTATAGCGCCTTACCAGATATTTCCCGGTCACAAAGAGGTCAAATGACCATGCCATCGGCAAAACCACACTATCTTTATGGGCTGTTCTTCCTGCTCACCATCACGCTTGCGACCCTATCCACCCCGCCCATGCCCCGGGCCGAGACGGTGAAACAAAACGATACCATGACCGACACCCTGGCCGCGGTCACGGATTGGCAAAACCCCGATCAGCTAGTGATGGCCATCGAGGCTTATTTTGCGGACCTATCGACTGCCACCGCGCGCTTTCAACAAACCCAAGATAACAGTGAAACCGCCAGCGGTGATTTCTTTTTATCCCGGCCAGGCAAGATGCGCTTTGCCTATGACAGCCCGAATGAAAGCTTCATCGTGGCCGATGGGACTTTTATCTACTTTTGGGATGACGAGCTTGAGCAAGTGTCCCAGACCACCATCAGCAGCACCCTGGCCTATGTTTTATTGCAAGATACTATTGAGCTTAACAGCGAGGATGGCGATGACCCCGGCGCCCTGAGCGTGCGTGAAATCCAGCAAATTGATCAGGAAATCTACCTGGTGCTTGAATTAGCGAATGACCCCGGTCAGGGCCAATTGACCGTGGTCTTTAACGCCGAACCCCTACGGCTTAACCGCTGGTTGGTCAAAGATGCCCAGGGTTTTGAGACGCTGGTACAAATGTCCGATTGGCAAGAGGGGGTGGCGATCGATAACGATACCTTTTTCTTCGCCCGGCCCGGTTTTGGTGGCGTGGACCGCTAAGCTGACAAGCGTAAACCGCTAGCCCGACTTCGGTATAACGCTAACCCGACAGATGGGCGAGATAGGCAGGGGGCATGCCCATTCTAGAAGAATGGGTACGTATGCAATCTTCTGCATACTGGTGATGATAATCATTCAACAGGAAACAGAGCGGACATCAGCTTTTGACGAAGAAGGTAATAAGTTACGCCTTTGCT
>JBCCBF010000224.1:0-4855 GCA_039814445.1 Pseudomonadota bacterium | reverse complement strand
TTCATCAACGCGAACGGGTCCATTACCTTCCAAGAAGCCCGACCCGATTTCACCCCAGAGCCGCTCGGTCAAAATTTATTGAACCCCGAGATCACCCCATTCTTCGGCGATGTGGACACCCGCTTGCCCGAAGGCGTTGTGGAAAATGGGCCTGGGACCGTTACCCCATCACCGGGGGGCAATTCGGCCGGTACCAATTTGGTTTGGTATGAGCTGGACACCGATGGCAACCGGTTGGTCGTGACCTGGGATGATGTGGGTTACTTTTTCAACAACGTGGAACAGGTAAACGCCTTCCAACTGATCATTGAGAAAAGCGGCGGTCAGAATTTTGACTTTGAATTCCGCTATGAGGATATCAATTGGACCACGGGTGATTCATCGGGCGGTGTTGATGGCCTGGGCGGGACTGTGGCGCGGGCGGGTTACACCACGGGGTCACTGGCCGAAGAAGGGTTTCTCGAATTACCGGCCTCGGGCGATGAGGCGGCGATCCTGACCTTGGATGAGACACCCGGTAATTTGGGTGAGGCTGGCGTCTGGCGCTTTACCGTCCGTGATGGGTTGGTGGACACGCTGAATGATCGCCTGACGGGCAACAACGCCGCCAATGATATCCGCGGTGGCGCGGGCCTCGATACAATCACCGGTGGCGGTGGTGATGATTTGCTCTACGGCAATCTCAGCGATGATTTGATTTATGGCAATGCCGGTAATGATCAGCTCTTTGGTGGCCAGCAGCGGGATACCTTGTTTGGCGGCCGCGGCGATGATGTGATCCGCGGTGGTGGTGATACCGATGTGCTTTACGGCAATCTTGATAATGACATGATGTTTGGCGGCGATGGGGCCGATACATTCTTTGGCGGTCAGGGCATTGACACCATGACCGGCGGTGCGGGCGCGGATCGCTTCGTGCCAGGCCGCGATATGGATGTGATTACTGATTTTGATGTGAGCCAAGATCGCATCATTGCCAATGGCGTCAGTTTCCGTGAGTTGATCGGGATTTTAAAGCCCGGTGCCCGCGGTGAGACCATTGTGGAATTTGACAATGGCGGCGGGTTTGTCATTGAGAACTTAGCCTTCAGCAGCGCCAGTATTTTCCTCTTCGAATAACTGGGCGCCGGGCACCCACGCCCGTCATGCCTGTTATATCCGCCATGTCTGCCCTGGCCGTTATGCTCACGGGCCTTGCTTAATACTTACAGGCGTAAGCAATTAGATATGCCGCGACCCTGTTGCCGGGTGCGTTAAATTTCACGATATCGCAACACATCGATCCCGGGCAATTCGGGTAACTTTCATCCTGTGATGCTATTGATAATGCACAGCATCGTGATGCTGCTTGATATTCATCAGCCACTTTTCTCACGGGGTCCATGTCTATCCGACCCCTCAACGTGATCGATATTTATGGTTAGCAAACGCAGTATTATTGTCTCCGGCCAGCCCTTACCGGAACAGACCCCTGAGGATTTATTCGGCGGTGCCGATCATAAGCCGCTGTTTGACTTACCCCATGATTACGACATGAAAACCGCCCTGGCCCCGCATATTGAGCGGGCCGATGGGTATGTGATCTTGCCGGGTTCCGACCCGCTGTTAACCACCTCATTACTGATTGGTTATCAGTTCCAGAACCCTGAGGTGTTCGGCAAGCCGATGGTGATTTACTCACCCGATGATAAACCCAGCCCCTATGTGGAATTGATCCAAAGCTTGCGCGAGCGCGGCTTTGTCCATCAGCCCGAGGAGCAATTCTATAAGGTGGCGAAAACCGAAGCTGAGATCCCAGAGATCCTAAACAGCAATTTTGGTACGCCATCGGGTCCGAAGGTCGAGGGCCATGAAGATGACCCTGTGTATCAAGAATTGGTGGAGCGGATTAACCGGGAAGGGGCTGAAAAAGAAAAACCCCAGCGCAGCGTGGCGGTGTTTTGTTCAGCGTCCAACAAGGATCAACATTATCTGGACCTAGCCCGCAATACCGGACGGCTTTTGGCTGATAATGGCTATGGCATGGTGTTTGGCGGCTCGAACGTGTCCATGATGGGCGAGGTGGCCGCCGGCGTGCATGATCGTGATGGCCATGTCACCGGGGTGACCATCCCCTTATTCTTCGGCAAGGAAGTTCAAGCCGACCAGAAGAAGATTGATATCGATAACATCCGCATCGTGTCCGATATCTATGAGCGGATGCACACGATGATCGATGAGGCCGATGCCTTGGTGGTGCTGCCCGGCGGTATCGGCACCGCCCAAGAGATGCTCGCCGTGATGCAAATGCGGGAAAATGAAGCAAGCTTGGCCGCCAAGCCTGTGATTCTCTACAATGAGGATGGCTTTTGGGACGGCTTGCAAAAAATGATGGAAGAGTACGGCTATGAAGAAGGCGTGCACTTCAATGTGGTGGACACGCAAAAAGATCTTGAGGCCGTCTTGAATGATGGCATCCCCCCCGCGAACACGGCGGACCCAGTGCCACCGGTGGCGAAGGCCGCGAATGTGAGCGCATGGCGTGGTCGCACCAAACCCCAAACACTGCCCAGTGGCCCTGAAGAGGCGACCAGCCGGCCTGAGGACATCAAAGGCCCCGGCCATGAGGCCAATGACCCCGCCCCGCCTGTGCCGCAGCGTGCGGATGACGCTCGCGCCAAGCGTCGGCGCGGATTGTAAGGATTGTGTGAGCCCGTGGGGACTGTCCTGCTTTCCGGTACTGCATCAGAGGCGATGACCGCCGGTCAACTGACCGGTGAACGCCGTCATCGGCTGCTGCGTGATCTGCCCGATGATTATCGTTTCGAGGCATCCTTAGAACCCCATATGCAGGCGGCTGACGCCTATGTGTTCATGCCCGATGGCGACCCCATGCTGGCGATGTCAGTGTTGGTGGCCAAGCGTATTGAGCCGGATGTTTATTGGGATAAGCCGGTTGTCTTTGTGGAACAGGATGGCAAGCGCCACCCGCTGGCTGAATTGTTTGAGGATTTGTCCGCAAGCGGTGTTGCGCGTGAGAAACCAGAAGAGGTCTTCACCCTGGCTCAGGGGCTTGATGGCGTCCGCGATGTGATCGGGCCAATCAAAGACCGGGCGGCAAAACAGGAAAAGCCCGTGGCTTACATGCCCGTCACGCACCCGCCGGGCAGCTTTGATTTGCCAGAGACCGGTTTCGGGACGAAGCAGACCGCACCGGATGATCTGATTGCCGTATACTGTTCGGCGTCTACGGAAAAACCAGCGGATTTAGCCCTAGCCACTGCGGTGGGTGAGGCGATTGCTGCCCGTGGTTGGGGCATCACCTATGGGGCGGGCAATGTTTCCATGATGGGGGCTGTGGCCCGGGCTGTGATTGATAAGGGCAGCTTTGTTCACGGCGTGACAACGGAACAGGTCTGGAAGAACAATGGTGAGCTTACCGAGGGTAGTCGCAGCACCATGCCGATGACGAGCCTTGAGCTGACCCAGGATATCTACACCCGCATGCATAAAATGTTCATGCCGCAACCGGGCAAACCGGTGAAGGGTGTGATGTTGCTCAAAGGTGGTGCCGGGTCGAGCCAAGAGATGTTCGCCCTGCACCAATTGCGTAAGGCTGAGCCTTTGTTCCGTGATGTGCCCTTGGCCATTATCAACCGGGATGGCGAATGGGATGCGCTGGTCAAGGCCGCCCAGCATTACGGGATGAAACCGGGCCAGGATTTCCAGGTCTTTGACACGGTCGAGGCGGCGATGCCGTATTTGGATGCCCAGGTGGCCCAGCTGAACGCCAAGCCTGATTGGCCCGGGCCGGATATGGATGATGCGGCCGGGCGTCTTGGGGGCTGGCGTCGGCCAGACCCCGGCGGTGATCGGCCCAAGGGGACACCCGCGAATAAACGCTCAGGGCCATAAGCGGTCATCGCTATACGCGGTCAGGCCCATACGCAGTCATGCCCGTGCCCAGTCATACCCGTACAGCTCATCGCGGGTGATGACCAAAACCTGAAACAGGTCCTACCTTAGAGGTTCATGGAAATATTGTAGTTCCGGCTGGATGCTAGCGGCTATTGCCGGGTCGTTTGCCGGGATTAACGCCGCGGTCATCATTGGCGACCGGTGCCATGGTTTTGCGCGCTGGTGGTATGTAGCCACCTTTACCGAGCGCTTGCAATTCAGCCTGGGCGCGCACTTTTTTGAAGTGATCGACCGTATTGTCGGCCCATTTGAACCGCCCCTTGGCCGCTTGCTTGAGGCTGGAATCAATCGTCACCAGTGCGGTTTCCACAGCGCCGCTATCCTCAGCCTTCCGGCTTTCCAGGATTCGCTTGCCCAGCATGGTATCGCTCGACCAATTTTTGGCAAACCGGCCAAACATCGGCGAAGGATCATCGGGGTCGAGTGAATTGGTAGTGGATACAAACAGCCCCACCCCTTGTTCGGAGATTTTTCGCGCGCAACGGGGGCAGCAGAAATTGGTGGCGTAAACGCCCAGATGTTCGGGCGGGACGGCTTTTGCCTCGCCCTTCAGGACGGATTTGGCGTATTGATCCAAGGCGCGTTCCTCGGCATGGCCGATGCTTTTATCCTTCAGGTCCCGGTCCTGGGCCATTTCCTGTTTGGTCATCTCTAGACCAGAGGCTAGCTGATTGCTGGCGACCGAGAGGATATCGCCAGTCCGGCGATCAAATACCACGGCCGCAAATTTTGATGTCCGTTGCGAGCTGTTGTCGCGTTCTGCCTCTGCGGCGGCAATGATGGCGCCCATATTTGGCACCACGTCACCCTTACCCTGGCGCCAGCGGCTTACATCCGGGATATCCTGGCCGTGACCATCGCCATGGCCGTTGTCTTGCCCATCGCCCCCGGTGCTGTT
>JBCCBF010000268.1:0-4098 GCA_039814445.1 Pseudomonadota bacterium | reverse complement strand
GGAAAAACGGTTTCTGCCTATGGGCTCCGATAAGGATGTGAGTTCCAATTTCCAATTGCTGGCTGGCACCAACCAAGATCTAGCCCACGCGGTGGCGGCCGGTCGCTTCCGCGAGGATCTATACGCGCGGCTCAATCTCTGGGCTTTTCAATTACCGGGCCTGCGCGATCGGCGCGAAGATATTGAACCCAATCTTGATTATGAACTGCGCCGTTACAGCGACCAGGAAGGCCGCCATGTGACCTTCAACAAAGAGGCGCGCGCCGCCTATCTGGCTTATGCCCATCAAGCCAGCGCGGTTTGGGCTGCCAATTTTCGGGATTTGTCCGCCTCGGTGACACGTATGGCGACCTTCTCCCCCCAAGGGCGGATCGATGAAGAGACCGTCCACAACGAGATATCGCGGTTGCAAGCCCAATGGAACGCCATCGACAGCCTTGACAGTAATAGTGACGCCATCCTGGCCCAGGTTTTGACGCCCGATGCGATTGCACAAATCGACCTGTTTGACCGCGCACAACTAGCCCAGGTGATCCAGACGTGCCAGCAAAGCGAGAGCGTAAGCGAGGCGGGCCGCGCCCTGTTTGCTAGCTCGCGCCAACAGAAAAAGACCGGTAATGACGCCGATCGTTTGCGCAAATACCTGCTGAAATTCGACTTACGTTTTGACCAAATTTCAGCCCTCTAAGGCGGCGGCAAACAGGAGGGCCAAACGGTATGTTTATGTGGCTGATCGACCGCCTATAGCCGGCGACCGCGCACACAAATTTGGCGCATAAATAAATGCCGCATGCGGCCACCCGATAAGCCGATCAAAAAGCGTGTGCGCCGGGCAAATGGGGTCACCGGGCGCACCTCGTCGATGGCAAAACCCGTATCCTCGAACATCTGCACATAAGTCTTCGGGGTGAACCAACGCAAATGCGTCCGGTCCATCGCCCCTCGATCCTCCAGCGTCCAATCACCGGCCATGAGCCGTCGGATCATGCTGTGATGGCTGATATTGGGTGAGGATGCATAAACCGCCGCCCCAGGACGCAACAACCCATGGAGCCGTGTCAGCACCGCCCAAGGGTCAACCAGATGTTCTAAGACTTCAGACATAACCAGGGCGTCAAATGTACCGGGGGTATAATCAAGGGGCATCGTCTCCACATCACCCACATGAACAGTGGTGAGCTTATCCCGGGCGGTTTGTGCGATGGCCTCACTGATCTCCACCCCCACATACTGGCGAGCCTTGCCGATACGCAAGGCAAGTTCCCCCGTGGCCCCAGCCGCGCAGCCGATTTCCAGAACATGATCATGGCCAGCCTCAGGCATCCAGGATACAAAATCCTCCCGGCAGCCCTGGAAGTAATCGGCCGGTTTCTCCTGGTAATACTCGTTTTTCATAAGCCGGTTTTGGGACGATCCGGGGCACGCGCAAGGTGCCATGCGAGGATAAAAGATGAGCGGTTAAAACTTAGGCTATTCCAAAACCAAAGGGCAAGCGCGCATGATTCTTCGATGCAGCAGACCTTGCCCTTTGATGAGGTGCCAGTATGGCGGCATTATGAGTTTCGCGCTGTTAGGCGCCCGCCGTCATTTTGACCAGGTCGAGAATGTCGACCGTGCCATCAAGATTGACATCTTGTTGCCCACTATTGGGGCCGTAAAGCATGGCTGCCATAGTGGCCATGGTTTGAACCGGTTGCTTTTGATTGATCGATTGCACCACCGTCATGATATCAGCTGATATCGGCAGGGCCGGTTCATAAGAGCTTGTGTTCAACACCACATCTTGGACATTGATCACCCCATCCGGTTGGCTATCAAACACTGTTTGCGGACCTGCCTTTAACACCCAGGCCATCATGTTCATCGCTTCTGCTGTTTCACCGGCCGAAATTGAGGCCACAACATTTTTGATGTCGGCGTAAACCGTCTCTTGGCCCATTACCGTGTCAGACTCGTCGGCACCAGTATTCTCTGGCGTCTCCGCATGGCTATTTTTGACGATGTCTAAGACATTGATCACACCGTCATCATTGGCGTCAGCTACCCCATCCACAGGGTTGTTGAGTGCCATCATCATCACGTTGATGGTATCGGCAGGCTGTTCTGCTGCCGCTGTTTTGACCACATCCGTGATATCCGTCACGGAAGGGGCTGGTTTTGGTTCGACCAATGCTCGCGGCCTTGTGCCTAAAGCATCGTGTAGTCGGTCCGAAAACGCGCCTCTAACCCTTGCGTTTTCGGGGTGGTTGCGTGGCTGCTCTCTAGCAAGCAGTTGGCTGTCTATATTTATGTCCATGATAGGATCCTTTCAGTGCCGCCACACCCGCACAGAATGGAACGCAAAAGCCATGCCAGATCGTATCATGCGCAACAAATCGATCCGTCACAGTTTTAAAGCCTAAAAGGGCAAGCCCCCTCTTGGCCTAGTGGCGCAAATGCTTCTTACGCAGCAGACGGCTCACGATAAAGATCGTCATGAAGATGGCCGGCACCAGCCCCACCAGGCTCATTTCGTAAAAGCGTGTCGCCGATACTTCCTCAACCCCCCGTAAAAAGTAAATCACCAAGCTTATGGCGTAGTAACTAATAGCGGCCACTGAAAGGGTCTCAACCACTTTTTGCAGGCGGTACTGGTCCTGGGTGCGACGGTCGATGCTTTTGAGCACTTCGGCGTTTTGCTCTTGCAGCGTCAGATCAACCCGCGTGCGCAACAGATCGGTGAGATAAGAGACCCGCTGCGCCCCACGATCAATGCGCTGCTCCAAGGCATGACAGCTACGAATATTCGGTCGTAACCGGCGTTGGATGGCTACCGATAATCGCTGAAAACCACTGATGCGTTCCTCGCGCAGCTCATCCAGGCGTTCACTGACAATCGTGGCATAGGCCTGGGATGCGGAGAAGCGAAACGCTGCGGTCGACCCCGTGCTTTGCAACTGTGCTGACAGCCTGGTCAGCGCTTCCAAAATACGGGCCTCATCCTCGGCATTGGCAACCTTCTGGCTTTGTTGCGCAATCTGATCAATCTCGCCATCAAGCTGGGCAATGCGCGCGCCCAAATCACGTAATAGGGGCACCGATAAAAACGCCAACCGACGATAGGTTTCGATCTCAATCAGACGCTGCACCAAGCGACCCACCCGGTCGGGCTGTCCAGGGGCGGTGTAGAGCCGGTATCGGACAAAGCGCTGATCATCATGTTGCAGCGATGTTTGCAACAGATGGGCGCGGTCATTCAGCCATATCTTGACCCGTGACGATGGGGCGTCTGGTCCCACCAACGCCACAGGCTGTTGTAACTGATCGGGTGCGGACAGGTTATCAGGGGCCGTGAGCACCTCAAAGACAGCCTTTGACATTAAGGACCCGGCGTCTTGTTGGGCGGATAGCAACTGGTCGAGCCATTGGTGAGCGGGCTCGCGCAAAGCCAGTGGGGCCACAATGGTGATACTAATAAATTCGGTATGCCGCTCCCATTTAATCACCGCAGCGTCAGTCTCACTACCGCGCCGCAAAACCGCTTCCTGTTCTGTGTCTCGCTGGTGTTCGAAGCCCTGGCTGTCGGCCCAGGTCAAGGTTTCCGTCAGACCTGCCGTGCGGTCCTTGGTTTCATCAATCAAGACCACAGCACTTAAGACCACGTGATCGACTGGCACATCCAGCGCCGGCCGCGAATGGGCTTCAGCAACCGCTGAATCAAAAACCGGATGATGTTGCATGGCGGTAGGCTCCCAGCAAAAGCCACCAGTTCATGCTGACGGCCTATTGTTTAGGCCTAAGCTAGAGCCGGGATCCTTGGCGTCGATCCCTAGCGTGCATTTCACCGCTGAATTGAAGAAAGCCGCAGGCAGTCCAACCCCATAGCGGCCGCGATCGCCAGACTCACTGATGAGTGGGAGAAATGATGGTGTCCCGGGCTGGATTCGAACCCACGGCACCGGGTTTAGGAATCCCGTGCTCTATCCAACTGAGCTACAGGGACATGCTGGCCAAGCCATACACCATTCCCTTCGCCGTCAGCTCCCTGCGCGCCCTCCTCATCGCCCTCGTCTCCGAGTCCGTCGAGTCCACCAAGGCCGTCCACGACGAGCTCGCCGC
>JBCCBF010000297.1:0-3650 GCA_039814445.1 Pseudomonadota bacterium | reverse complement strand
GCTGCGGCTGAAAGAGTTGGAGGCGTTGGAAACCATCGCAGGCAAGGTCGATAAGCTGACCGTGACCAACGGTACTGACGGTTTGATGAACGATATCGTCAAACTACGGGCCGTGGAGTAAGGGCGCAGCGTAAACGCGAATGCCCAATGAGAAGGGCCACCCGAGTAATCGGCGTGGCCCTTTTTACATCGTGCTAATCACTCTTCCCTATAGTGTGGGAGCAACCCGCATTGGAGGCTGCCAGTCATCAGATTCTTTAGAGAATGTTACGTCGCGTAAATCGCTACGCCTCTGGGTTAGGGATAGACCTTTCGGTGGTTCGATCAGCGGCAGTTTGCATGAGGCATGATCAATCGCCAATTTTACATCAGAAACGGTGATGTAGGGTGCGCTATCCTTGTCGCCCGCTACATGACCAATCAACTCAATCACCCGCTCTGGTCGCGGTATGGTTTGAGCAGTACCAGCAATACTGCCGCCCTTGTTCAGTTCTTTTTCATTGGCCTTTTGCGTGCCACGCAGATTTTCAACGGCATAGGCCGCATACATGTCACGGGTGTTATCATCCTGGAACCAAGCTTTAAATGCCGCACCCATAGCACGCCGGATAGCCACTTTACTGTTCGCTGCTTCTGGCCCATTGGCAGCCACGGATTTCTCCATGCTAGCTTCAAAGGCAAGGGCTACTGTGCGGAACATACCGTCATTGCGATCCGGGTTCCATGCGCTCGCAACACCGGCTTGCTGACGTTGCCAGGATACTGCCATCTGATGAGCCGCTGCATCGGCCTCCAGCATATATGTGACAGCAATCGCATCACGGGCCGTCGCCATTGTGTTGGGCTGCAATTCTGGATGTCCCGCCTGATAGCCGTGACGGTTTTCCTGTGCCGCCAATTCGACCACGGCATTCATGTCATAGTCACCGGTCCCAGCAGGCGGCAATAAGGAAATTCTACTTGAAACATTATACCCAGCGGCCATACCAACCCGCCGCGTTTCATCATGGCACATGGTACGCTGATAGGCGTCGAACTCTTTATTGATACCAGCGCCCACCGAGGACACCGCCATTGCTTGATAGATATCCTGCAATGAGAATTCGGTTTCGCTGTCGGGCGTTTCATTGGGCTGTAGGCATTTTTCAGCCATCGCTCGCCGTTCAGCGGTTAGGCGTTCGCCCTTGGCCCAACCAATATCCGGCAAGGTTACGGTCTTATCGGGATCAATGATTTGGGTGGTTTGGGGTTGCGGCTTCTTCTGGCTGCCAGTGTCGGCCTTGACTGGCTCCGCCAAGACGCCAGCAAGACCCTGCGCCATTAGCAAAGAACGCAGTGTTGAACTTTGCAAGAACTGGCGATCAAATGTTCCCATAACGATTTCCATTATGGGTTAGGAATAGCGAAAACACCAGAGCATAGCTCTCTCCAGATGATAGCATCTGTATTTGTGTGCCATCACTAGCGGTACCGATGGCTTGATGAACGACATCGTCAAATTCCGGGCTACTGAGTGAAACACCATAAGCAACATGCAGGAGGACCGTCCGTTTAGCGGGGCGGCCCTTTCTTTGAGCTACATGTTAAGATCCACCACTAATGACAGGTCTACGTTCGCGTCCTGCAGGATTACGGCTGTTAGAATCTAAGAGATGGCATGGGGGGTCTGATGGGCGTCTCTTTCACAGAGGGCTGCGCATGAAGCGACGCAGGGCGGGGCGCATGAGGCAGCGTGCGAGACGGCGCAACGCTTGCGAGCGAACGGCGCTCAAGCAGCGTATCCATGGTTGAGTTGCGGATGGCCGGTGGGTCCAGCTCAGCATGGGCTCGGTCGCGGGCTGCACGAACATCAGCAGCGGTCAAATATGGCTCCGCGTTCTCATCACCGGCGGCGGTTCCCATCAACGCAATAATGCGTTCCGGGCGCGGCAGGGATTGAAGCTCTGGGGTAAAGGTCGGGTTGGGTGATCCGGGCAACGAAATACCCTTACGGTACCGTTCATTGGCATCCAGCGTCATGGTGTAAGCCGTCATCAATTGTGGGTCATCAATCCAGGCCCGAAAGGCCTCACCCATCGCTTTACGGATTGCTCCCGGATTAGTTTTCGCACCCTGTCCATTGGCGGCAACAGAACGCTCCATGCTGGCCTCAAAAGCCGTGGCGACACCGGTATAAATAGGATCGCGCTTGGGGTTCCAAGCCCCCGTCTCACCGGCTTGTTCACGCTGCCAGGACACCGCCAACATATGGGCCGCCGCATCAGCCTCAATAATGGCGGTCATGGCCAAGGATTCATGCGGCCTGCGCATGCGTATCCAGTCCAACTCGGGATGCTGGCCCTGATTTGCATGACGAATTTCATGGGCAGCGAATTCGACCCGTCGGTGGAAATTATTGTCGGAGCCGGCTGGGCGAATGGCCGCAATTTGCAACTGTGAGCTGAAAGTCCCTGCTGCCTGGGGCGGCACCATTCTGTCATGGGCGCACAGGCTTTGCAGGCCGGTTTTCATGCCGTCGACCAAGCCGCGGCCGATACTGGTTTTTTGCAAGCTGTCATAGATCGTCGCCAGGTCGCGTTCAGCATCGCTGGTTGGGGTCTCGCCGGGCTGTAAGCAATTATCGGCAAGCGCCACCCGCGCGTTTTGCAACACATCAGCACCTAACCCCATGCTGGGTGATAAGCTCACATGGGCATCCGGGTCATTCGGGTCATCGGGGTGAGCAATCCTTGGCTGAAGCGGCTGGGGCTCAGACCCCGACCCGTTATCCGGCTCCGTGCTCGATAACGCACAACCGCTCATCTCGGTCATCAACAATAAGTTGCGCGCCGAACTACTTTCAAAAACAGGATTATTCAAAGTCCCCATCGTCGCTGCACCCCCCGGTTCAGCCTACCGCAAATACCCCACGTATTGCGCTTTTTATATCTTAAACACGACTTTTACTTTCATGACAGGATTTAGTGGCGCGCGCTAAAGTACTGCTTAGCGATCGCGCGTTCGCGCTGTCACCCTGGCTTTTGTGCAGGACGGGCGGCCGCCACATCCTGATCCGCCCCGCCATGGTTGGGCGGCAACCGCCTTGGCCCCACCTGGGGCCAGGCCCTGTCGGCTGGGCGCTGCGAGACGGGCACATCAGTATTGGGCCGCTGATCAAAGGTGTCGGCCCAACCATAGGCCTGGTAATCCACGGCCACCCGGTCCAAGGCCGCGCGCATATCAGCGGCGCTGAGATAAGGCACGCCGCTGGTGTCACCGGCCACATGGCCGGTTAGGGCCACCAGCTGTTCGGGCCGGGGTAGGTCGCGCTGCCAGCTCTTTTCACGACCGCCGAAGTCTTTGAAAATCTTCTGGGTGGTTTGATAGGCCTGCTTTGTATTCGCCGCATAGGTTTCGCGCATCAAATCATGGTCGAGCCATTCACGAAACGATGCCGCCATGGCCGTGCGCAAAGTCTCGGGCCGATCAACCGCACCCGGCTCCTGGGTTGCCGCGTTGTCCATCACGGCCTCAAAGGCTTGGGCCATCTTCTGATAGGCACTGCCTTCGCCATAGCGCTCTGGATTCCACGCGCCCGTCTGGCCCGCTTGCTCGCGCTGCCAAGATACGGCCAGTTGGTGGGCCATGGCGTCGGCTTCAATAATATAGGT
>JBCCBF010000060.1:0-10940 GCA_039814445.1 Pseudomonadota bacterium | reverse complement strand
CATCGTGTTCATCGCGGTGATCATGCACCTATTGGTGCAATTCAACGTGATCAACACCAGCAACCGATTTGTCTACCTGGTCTATGATTTCGTGATGCGCGCTACCGAACCAGCGTTACAGCAAATCCGGCGATATATGCCGGCCTTGGGCGGTATTGATCTCTCGCCTTTAGTGTTGTTGATCGGTTTGGAATTCTTAAGCCGCCTGATCATCTATTTCTGGCCGTTTTAAGCGGCCGATTACCGGGTTTATAACGCTATGAGTGCAACGATTATCGATGGTAAAGCCACCGCGGCTGAGGTGCGTGGGCAGGTGGCGGCGGCGGTCTCAACCTTGGTCAGTGCGGGCGATACGGCGCCTGGGTTGGCTGTGGTGATGATTGGCGAGAACCCAGCCAGCCAGGTTTACGTGCGCAATAAAGCCAAGATGACCGAAGCGACCGGCATGCGCAGCATCGAACACCGGTTGCCCGATAGCACAACGGAAGAAGAGCTGCTTACCCTGGTCGCGGCCATGAACGCTGACCCCGCCATCAATGGTATTTTGGTACAGTTGCCGTTACCGCTGCATATCGATGCGGACCGGGTATTGGCCGCCATTGATCCTGATAAGGATGTGGATGGTTTCCACCCGATGAACGCAGGCGCCTTAGCCACCGGTACTGGTGGGTTGGTGCCCTGTACGCCCTTGGGCTGTTGGTATTTGATCACCAAGCATCATGGGCCCGATCTATCGGGTTTGAACGCCGTGGTTATTGGCCGCTCAAACATTGTGGGCAAGCCCATGGCGCAACTGTTATTGGCGGCAAACGCGACCGTCACCATTGCCCATTCGCGGACTAAGGATTTGCCAGCCGTGTGTGCCGCGGCTGATATCCTGGTGGCCGCGGTGGGACGTCCAGAGATGGTGCCTGGAGCCTGGGTCAAACCGGGGGCGACGGTCATCGATGTGGGTATTAACCGGTTGGATCCCGCACCGGGGGCGGAGAAAGGCCGGCTCGTGGGCGATGTGGATTATGCCAGCGCAGCGGAAAAGGCTGGGGCCATGACCCCCGTGCCCGGCGGTGTAGGGCCCATGACCATTGCGTGCTTGTTGGTCAACACGGTGCTAGCCACCTGCCAGCAACGGCAACTCCCAGTGCCTGATGCTTTAGCTTCCTGGCAAACACGATGACCACTGACCAAGCCTCTATCGAGCAGCAGCGCCTGGCGTTAACAGCACACCAGCCTCTGGCGTTAACAACGCAGCGGTTTTGCCAAGTAGCGATGGGTTCAGACGAGGCCGTTTGTTTGGTAGGGCCGCTTATGGCAGGCGGGCCGGGTTAGCGGTTTTGGTCCCGGGCCTCTTGCTCGCGCATCTGGGCGCGTCGGTCGACGGGTGGGGGCACGCAGGTATCCGCTGTTGCTTTTAACCCGCGGACCAAGGCCTTGCCCGCTGAGCCACCATCGCCACGAATTTTCTGGTTATAGACCAGGAACACCCCATCGCAATGGGCTTCGATTGTTGGGATGAATTTAGGGTGATCTGTCGGCGCGTGCTCAAGCACCCGGCCTAACGAGCCGGCGATGAATGAGATCACCTCATAATTAAAGATGCCCGCCTGGCCTTCCATATCGTGGACCAAGCGCAGGAGGTCTTTGTGCCAGCTGTTGATGTCTTCTTTCGGCACAGCGGCGGCCAATTCACGAAGTCGCTCCACATCATCATGGAGGCGCGTGTCATATTCTTCGGATAATTCGGCAATCCGGGCTTCGGCGGCCTCAATCGCTTCTTTTGGCGATAGGCCTTCTTCCTGGCTGGCTTTGTTTTTCAGATTATTGCGTATCTCAATAATCCGAAAAGGCGCGCCGGCCGGGGATACCTCGTCTCTCACCTTCATTGGCGCTTCTTGAAGATTGCTTCAACCTCTTCTTGGGTCAGGCCCACGCCTTTTGAATCCACGGCATTGGGTGCGCCCCGTTTTTCCACACCGCCATATTCCGCCTCGACGCGACGACGGCGATCGGGGCCAAAATATTGGCCCGCTTGGATAAACGGCCGCTGGTGTTCAATCACATATACCACACGCTCATAAAGAATAGCGGGGGCAACGGGTTTTACCAAAAACTCTGTGGCACCGGCGTCCCGTGCCTTGATCACTGAATGCATATCCGCATGCCCGGTGACAAAGATGATTGGCAAATAGCGATTGGGTAGATCGGGATTATTGCGGATGGTGCGGGTGAGTTCAAAGCCATCCACGGGCTCGATCAAGCTATCGCAGATGACCATATCAATATCGGATTCATCGAACAGCTTGAGGGCTTTTTCGCCACTATCAACCAAATGGATATTACCGACCCCAAAGCCAGTCAGCATCTCGCTCAGCAGTTTACGCATAAACTTGCTTTGATCGGCGACGATGATAGAGACGGTGCTTAGATCGTAGGCCATGCCCGAAAATGCCTGTAAGTCAGTGCTTTATGTAAGGCGAGACACCCTTCATGCCTGCCAAAAATAAGGTGCTCTCTAAGGTCTAAGTCATGGTGTCACACAACTCATATATTAGGAACTCCATAAACTATTATGTTCAGGGCCGCTAGTCATCCCTAAACCCAAGCATTATTTGAACTTTTTATTCAGCGGGCGTGAATGGGCCACAATGGACAGAGAGCGGAACGATGGCGGGTTAAGATCCTGATTGCTGCCGCCGATGGAGCGCGAGCCGCAAAGCGTTTAGTTTAATGAAACCAGCGGCATCCATCTGGTCATAGACCGCATCCTCTTCAAAGGTCACATGCTCAAGGCTGTAGAGGCTCACGGGTGACTTGCGGCCTACAATCATAGCGGCACCCTTATACAGCTTCAGCCGTACGGTGCCGGTCACATTGGTTTGGGTCTGATCGATAAGCGCTTGCAAGGCTTCGCGTTCGGGTGAGAACCAGAAACCGTTGTAGATAAGCTCGGCATAACGCGGCATGAGCTCATCTTTTAAATGGCCAGCATTGCGGTCCAGGGTGATGCTTTCAATCCCTCGCCGCGCCACGGATAACAGGGTGCCGCCTGGGGTTTCATATACGCCGCGGCTCTTCATACCAACGAAACGGTTTTCCACCAGATCAAGGCGGCCAATGCCATGCTGTCCGGCAAGCTCATTGAGTCGGGTAAGCAAAGCCGCGGGGGTTAGTGCTTCACCATCCACGGCGACTGGGTCACCGGCCTCGAAATCAATATCGATAAATTGCGGCGTGTCGGGGGCCTGTTCGGGGCTGACTGTCCTGGTGTACATGCTCTCATCAGGGGCAACCCAGGGATCTTCCAACGCTTTGCCCTCATAGGAAATATGCAGGAGGTTCGCATCGGTGGAGTAAGGGGCCTCACCACGTTTGTCTTTAGCAATCGGGATTTGGTGTTTCTCAGCGTAATCGAGCAGCTTGGTCCGGGAGTTCAAATCCCATTCACGCCAGGGGGCGACCACATGGATATTGGGGTTGAGGCCGTAATAGCCCAATTCAAAACGCACTTGGTCATTGCCTTTACCGGTGGCCCCATGGGCCACGGCATCGGCCCCAACTTGCGCGGCAATCTCAATTTGCCGCTTGGAAATCAGTGGCCGGGCGATGGAGGTACCCAAAAGGTAGGTGCCCTCATAAAGCGGGTTAGCCCGGAACATGGGAAAGACGTAATCACGGACAAATTCTTCGCGTAGATCTTCAATAAAGATCTCTTTTACCCCAAGCATCTCAGCTTTTTTGCGGGCGGGCTCCACTTCCTCACCCTGGCCCAGATCGGCGGTAAAGGTCACCACTTCGCAATTATAGGTGTCTTGCAACCACCGTAAAATCACCGAGGTGTCGAGACCACCGGAATAGGCAAGGACGATTTTCTTTATAGGAGGGTTGCTCATGATCAGGCCATGGTTAACGGAATAAAGCTGCGTGTTCGCTCGATACTCAAGATCAACCGGCGCGAATGGCCACCGAACACGTAAAAGACGGGATGAAATTAGGGGCTTAGCCAGGCAAACGCAACCGCCGCGTCGTGGCCCTCGGTTGGGGTCACACCGCCCAGCCAAATCATGGCCTAAAACGCCCGCGGCTTTACCCCAGAGTGGAACCAGCGATAGATTAAGGACCCCAATAATTTTCTGGTCGAAGAGCCTTTCTCATGCCGCTGCTCATTACCGATTTTCCCGCTGGTACCAACGTGATTGTGGGCACCTCCTCACCCGAAACCCTCACGGGTACGTTGGGGAATGATGGCATCTTGGGCCAGGATGGTGGTGACCGTATCTTAGGCGGTGCTGGGGCTGACAGTATTGATGGTGGGGCGATCGGTGATGTGCTCTACGGCAATAAAGGCAACGATCTTATTTACGGCAGCGATGGCGGTGATGCTGTTTACGGCGGTGAGGATTTAGACACGCTCTATGGCGATGCTGGGGCTGACCTGTTGCGCGGTGAGGATGGCTCTGATGCCATCTTTGGCGGTGCCGATGCCGATACGATCTACGGCAATACCTCCAGTGACGCCCTGGATGGCGGCGCGGGCAATGATGTGGCCTTTGGTGGTCAAGGCTCAGACATGCTCCAGGGCGGGCTGGGCAATGACCAGATTTACGGTAATTTCCAGGCCGATAGCTTGTTTGGCGGCGCGGGTACCGATTTTCTGTATGGCGGCCAGGGCGATGATTTTCTCGATGGTGGCGAGGGGGCCGATACCCTGTATGGGGGCGACGGTTTTGATGCCGCGGATTACCGCAATTTTGCCGGGACCGTGGCCGCTGACCTGAACAATAGCTTTATCACCAGCACGCTTGGCATGGTATCGGAAACAGACCGCATTTTCAGCATTGAGAACCTATTCACCGGGGTCGGGGCCGATACGCTGATTGGCACCACGGCGGTTAATATTCTGTCGGGGGGCGATGGGGCCGATACCATCAATGGTGGTGGTAATGGCGACCAGATTTTTGGTGATGGTGGGGCTGATAGCATCATTGCCCTGGGGGATGGCGACACCATCAATGGTGGCACCGGTATCGATGTGGTCGATTTCAGCGGCGTCACAGGGGCCGGTATTAATGTGCAGTTCGATCGCGGGATTGTCGAACGGGTCATCGCGGGCACCGCCCTGGATGGGGGTGTTATCTCCAACGTGGAAAATATCGTTGGATCTGATCAAGGCGACACGATTGCCGGCGATGGTGGCAACAATGATTTCGATGGCGGTGACGGCGATGATCTGTTTATCGCCACCACCGGTAATGATGATTATGACGGTGATGATGGCAACGACACGGTTGATTTCACCTTCTTAGGCTTCAGCCTCAACCTGACCCTCACACCGGTGGGCACGGGTACTGGTACCTTCGACAACCAGGGCACTACGCAAACCGTCACGATCAGTGACATTGAGGGCATCATCGCCAGCGGCTTTGCCGACACGGTGATCGGCAGCGTCGGCATGGAAACGGTGCGCGGGGCCTTTGGCAATGATCTGTTGCGCGGCGGTGATGCCAGCGACTTGCTCTATGGCAACCAAGGGGCCGATACCCTGGAAGGGCAGGATGGTAATGACACCCTGTTTGGCGGTCAGGATACCGATACCCTGACCGGCGGGTCGGGTGATGATGTGCTATACGGCAATTTCGCCGATGATCTGATCGACGGTGGCGCGGGCAATGACACGCTTTATGGCGGCCAAGGAAATGACACGATCAATGCCGGTGATGGTCAGGATGTGATCTTCGGTAATTTGGGTATCGACTTTGCTGATTTTGGCAGCAACAGCACGGATTTCACTATTGATTTCGCCAATGATCAGCTCTCCTTTGTCAATTTCTTAGGCAACCCGATTATCCAGGGGTTCAACAGTGTTGAAGGGGTCCGTGGCGGGGCTGGTGCCGATACAATTTTGGGTGATTCAGACGCCAACATCATCAGTGGTGGCGCTGGGGCCGATGTGCTGACCGGTGGCTTTGGTGCTGATACTTTCCGTTATCAGGTGGGCGATGGCGCAGATACCGTCACGGATCTCAACATCGCCAGTGATAAGCTAGAGTTGGATGTGGAGTTGGGGGTCGCTGATGCCGATGCGGCCCTTGCGGTGGCGACCCAAGACGGCATTAACGCTGTGCTTGATTTTGGCAATGGCAATGTGCTGACCCTCACCGGTATCAGCGTCGGCACCTTGAACACCACCTTGTTTGAGTTCTTTGACAGCATACCGTAGCGAGACAGGGCGAACAGGCCATTTTAGACGGGCCATGTCAGATGGGCCTGGTCATATGGCCCGCTCCAAACAGGTAGCCCGCGCTAAACACGACGGTTCAAGCGCGCCAATCTCAAGCGCGTCAATCTTAAGGTGCCAGGTCAAATTTTAAGGCCCCGGCGAAGGGCTTACTGATCGGCCTCGGTCTCGGCACGTTCCTTATCGCGCGCGGCTTTGATAGCCTTGAGCTTGGCCGAGGCGCGTTCCCGTTGGCTTGCGGATTTAAGCTGGCCACAGGCCGCCAAAATATCCTGACCGCGGGTCGCGCGCACTGGGGCGGGATAACCACCCTGGGCCACAATATCACCAAAGGTCGTAATCGTTTTCGGGCTGGAACACTCATAGGGCGCGCCAGGCCAGGGGTTAAACGGGATCAAGTTCACCTTGGCCGGAATACCCCGCAACATACGCACCAATTGCCGGGCATCGGCCGGGGTGTCATTCACCCCTTTCAGCATGACATATTCAAAGGTAATGCGCCGCGCGTTGCTGACGCCGGGATAATCGCGGCAGGCTTGCAGCAACTCGGCAATGGGGTATTTCCGGTTGATCGGCACGATTTGATCGCGCAGCTCATCGGTAACAGCATGCAGAGAGATCGCCAGATTGACGTTTAGCTCGGCGCCGCATTGCTTGATTTGTGGCACCACACCGGAGGTGGATAGGGTGATCCGCCGCTTGGACCAGCCAATGCCATCGCCATCCATCATCACGCGCAAGCCATCGGCCACATTCTCATAATTAAACAGAGGCTCACCCATCCCCATCATCACGATGTTGGTGAGGCGGCGGTTTTCTTTACCGGAGGGCCAATCGCCCAGGGCATCTCGTGCCACCAGCACCTGGCCAATAATTTCGGCCGGGCCTAGGTTGCGCACTAGCGGTTGGGTGCCGGTATGGCAGAAGGTGCAGGTGAGGGTGCAGCCCACTTGGCTTGAGACACAAAGGGTGCCGCGGTCATCCTCAGGGATAAAGACGGTCTCCACCTCTTGGCCGTCGGGCATGCGCAACAGCCATTTGCGGGTCCCGTCTTTGCTTTCTTGGTCTTGGGTGACCGTGGGGCGGCCCACGGTGAATTGCTCGGCAAGCTGGTGGCGCAAATCCTTGCCCAGATTGCTCATCTCTGAAAAATCAGTCACGCCCTTTTGGTAGATCCATTTCCAGATCTGATCGGCGCGGAACCCAGCAATACCTCGGTCTTTAAACAGGTCTTTGAGGGCTGACCGGCTGGGGCCGACCAGGTGGGTTAACCCATCCTCCGGCTTTGGCGGTGCAAAAGCAGCAGCGTGTGCTTCGCGTCCCATGGCGATGCTCCTTGAGCTCTGATCTGGCGCGGTTATGCCAGCTAAACCATACAAAAAACGCCGGGGCGGTAAGCCAAGCCGGCGTTTTGCTTTTCCTTAGCGCCTCCGCGCAACTGATACGCAATATGCGCGAGGCCTAGGAAATTGTCGAGAGGCGGTGGGTGCAACCGCCCTATGCAGGTTTATAAGCCTGGATTATGGCGAGACGCCACAGGCCTTGCTGATGGCTTCATAAGCGGCCGATGAACCCGACAGGCTATAAGTGTCGGTGGTCAAGGTACCACGGCTTGAGGTGCCACGGGACACCATACGGTTGCCCCGACGGATTGATTCAACCAAGGACCGGTCGGTCTCCCCGTCACGGGTCCAGGCGGTGTCGCCCTGGGTGAACAAATCAAAACTGCTGCTGCCGATCTGCACGCTCACATCGGACCCTGCCTTATGGGTGTAACCAGCGATAAAGCTGACCACATCAAAGCTGCGCTCTTCCGGGCGGTGGGTGATCAGGGCATAGATCTCACCCCGACGGGTGTAATTGCCCTCATCCTTGATGGGGCGCGAGGCCATATAGCAGACCTTGCCGCTGTTATCCTGGAACTCATAGGCACTCCAATCACGGAAGGTACCGATGAGGCGAGGCTCGGCTGCGTTCGCTGATACCGGCGCACCAATTTGCCATGACGTATAGGCGGTGATGATAGCGAGCAGAGTAAGGAGGCAGTAGCGCATGGCGTGTCTAGTATCCCTAAGTGTTTATCCGTTTCCGATTGCGGCCCCGATCATGGGGCATCCGGTGAGGTTATGCGACGGCTTAGCAAGAAACGCTAAACCCGGTGACGGCTGCCGAAAGGCTTAACAGTTGGTACCCAAGATAAGCCGTGATCGCAACCATGCATAGCGATTGTACGAATTGCGCAAAGATTGACTAACCCAGCGTGGCGGCAAAAACCGGTCAGAAACCTGACATTGTTGTGATCCAAACCCTTGGATCCTGCGAATATTGAGTATGACTGTGGTGCAATCCATGCGTACGCAAACCGGCAGCAAGCCTAAGCAAAGTGCTAATATGCCCCTTGTAAAAGGGACTTCCGCGCTTTTGAATGGGTCTATGCCGGATACCGTCGCCCTCGGAACAAGTGAACCACCCCGCCACGATCTGCTGATGCAGTCGATTGTGGATGACGGGGATCGGGACGCTTTTGCTACCCTCTTTGGCCATTTTGCCCCGCGCATAAAGGCCTATTTGTTGCGACTCGGCATGGTGCCGTCCGCGGCGGAGGATTTAGCGCAAGAGGTGCTGTTGACGGTCTGGCATAAGGCGGCAAGTTATGACGCCAAACAAGCCAGTGTAAGCACATGGATATTCACAATCGCTCGGAACAAACGGATTGATGTCTTACGGCGCGAGAATCGCCCGCAGATTGATCCGAATGATCCGGCCCTGGTGCAGGAACCACCCAACATGGCCGATGAGGTCGTGGCCGCGGTGGATCAGGCGAAAAATATCCAGGAAGCGATTACGGAGTTGCCTGCAGAACAAGCTGAGCTAGTTAGATTAGCATTCTATGGTGATTTACCCCACGGGGCGATTGCCGAGAAGACTGGTCTGCCACTCGGTACTGTAAAATCACGCCTACGGTTGGCGTTGATGAAGCTGCGAAAGGCACTTGGAGATGACCGACAACCGGAATAATTGGCAGGAGGCGGCAGTTTCCGGGCTTGTTAATTTAGCATCTGGCGATAACCAGCATTTACGGATATTGTCATCTGATGATGAGGAACAGCTCGCCATGATGGTGCACCACCATCCCGATGATGCCTTACTGTTGGACTATGCGACCGGCGCTTTGGGCGAGGCGGAAAGCCTTGTCGTGGCGACGCATATAGCCTTGTGCCCGCTTTGCCGTCGTAAAGTGGCAGAGTTTGAAGCCATTGGTGGCGCGGCCCTGGACCAGGTTGAACAAGCGCCCATGGCTGATGATGCCCTTGAGCACATGATGGCCCGGCTTGACGCCTCCCTTACCACACAAATCGATGATGTAGCCCCTGAGGCCCACGCGCCGGACACGGTTGTGACATCTGAGGATTCACCAGCTGCCTTAACCGTGCCCCAGCCCTTGCGTGGTTATCTGCAAGCCGAGTTGGAAAACTTGCCTTGGCAAAACGTCATACGTGGGCTGGACGAGGTAACTTTAGAAGTGGGCACCGATGATAAAGTGCGCACCAAAATGCTGCGGATACAGCCCGGCTGCGCCATGCCACAGCACACCCATGACGGGGCCGAGTTAACGCTGGTGCTAGATGGGGCGTTCTCCGATGAACGCGGTTATTTCGCCCGCGGTGATTTGGCGGTGACAGGGGTTGATGTGGAACACCGGCCGATCGCTGATGATAAGCGCGCATGCTACTGCTTGGCCGTGACCACAGCGCCCTTGCGGTTAACTGGCCCCCTAGGGCGGCTGATTAACCCGTTTATTAAATACTGATAATGCCGGACCCCACCCGGTTCCCCTATCGATCAAAAACCCGCATCCTGTGATGCGGGTTTTGTATTTTACGGGCCTGATGATTATCGACCAGCCGTGCGAATGATTTGGCCGCCATGGCGGTGTTTCGCCAGGGGCTCGGTTGGGCCACCGGCTCGTACTGGACGCTCAGCAAACCGCCCCATGGAGAGCATGCGATCATACATCACGATTGCGCCGGCCACGCCCACATTGACGCAGAATTGCATGGGGATTTGTATCAAGAAATCACACCGTTCTTGGAGCGCGGGCGACAGCTCCCCTCGCTCTGGGCCCAGGACATAAGCCGCCCTGGTGGGGTGGCGGAAACTGGGTAGGGCGATGGATTCCTCTACCAGCTCAATGCCGACGAGTTGACAGCCTTTCGGCAGATCCAAGGCCTCAGGGCTGGGGTATTGGTAAAACGGCAAATGATCGAACGCATCAGAGGTATCGGCTGATCGAACCTCACCAAAATCGACGGCCGGGGCAATGGCGAAAAAGGAACTGGCGCCAAAGGAATGGGCGGTGCGGATGAGATTACCAGCGTTCCCAGGCTTGCTCATGCCCTCTACGCCAACCGAGAAAAAGCCACGCATGATGTGCTGCCTATCGTGAGTATCTTATCGTTAAGTATCTTGTCCGCGGTCCTGTCACCATCTTGTTTGCCCTATGAAGACAAGATGGTGGCGACAGCGGACAGCCGGTCAGATGATCCAACTGCTATCAAAGCTTTCGAAACTAACACCGGTGAGGAACAAGCTGCCCCCGCCCGCGGTATCGAAAATGGTGATGCCGCTACTGTTACCCTGAAAACTATAGCTGTTGCCGGTAATCTCGACCCGATCACCAGCGTTGCCGTTGAAGTCGAGCGCTATG
>JBCCBF010000014.1:0-19506 GCA_039814445.1 Pseudomonadota bacterium | reverse complement strand
GATTAGTTACCGGGACGGCGGGCGGCGGCCTCATCACCACCGGGCAGGTAATCAGCCCCGTCGGCGTAGCGCCAATCGATCATCGCCGGACGGCCATCGATGCGACCGGTACGCCCCACATAGGCACCCAAGGTCGATTGATGGTCCGACCCACGATAGACAATCGGGCCAAAAGGCGTGTCAACCGCCAGGTCCCGGAACGCAGCGGCCAACGCCTCGGGTTCAGTGCTGCCAGCCTTATCCAACGCAGCCGCAATGGATTTCATGGTGGCATAACCCACAATAGAGCCTAATTTTGGGGCTTCGCCCACCTGGGCCTCATAGGCCGTGGCAAAGGCCGTATGGGCCAGGGTATCGATCTGATCAAACGGATAGCCGGTGACGATCCAACCCTCGGGGGCCTCATCATCCAAAGGCAGTAGATATTCAGGCTCACCGGTGAGCAGGCTGACCACATGCCGGTCATCGAACAGGCCGCGCAAGCTGCCTTCCCGGACAAATTTGGCCAAATCGGCGCCAAAGGTGACGTTATAGATCGCATCGGGGCGGCTGCGCAGGAGCGCTTGGACGGTCACGCCTGCTTCGATCTTGCCCAACGCCGGCCATTGCTCGCCGACAAATTCCACATCCGGGCGACGTTCTTTGAGCGCGGCCTTGAAATTCTCCACAGCGGATCGGCCATATTCATAATTAGGTGCCACCGTCACCCACCGGGTAGCTGGTAGTTTTGCTGCCTCTTCGGCCAGCATCTGGGCTTGCATATAGGTGCTGGGCCGTAGGCGGAAGGTATACGGATTGCCCTTTTCCCAAACAATGGCGTCGGTCAAGGGTTCTGCGGCCAGAAACGGTATTTGTTGGCGCGCGGCGTAATCCGCCACAGCAAGCCCCACATGGCTAAAGAAAGTGCCAGCAATCAGAACCGCGTCATGGGCTTTGACCAATTCACTGGCGACCCGTTGAGCATCGGCGGGGGTGCCACCATCATCGCGGCTTACCACCTGGATCTGCCGACCGCCCAGCACGCCACCTTGAGCGTTGATCTCATCGAGGGCTAATTGCCAACCATGGCGGTAGGGCTCAGTGAACGCTGGTAAGCGGGTATAGCTGTTCAGCTCACCAATAATAACAGGCTCGGCAGCGTGGGCTGGACCGATGCCGGTTAGACCGGTAACCGTCACGGCCAGAGCGCTAGCGAGGGCGAGAAACCCACGGCGTGTGGGGTTGGTGCGACGAGTAGGATTGTTACGTGAGCGCGTAATGGGGCGTGATGAGGGCATGGTAAAGCGTCTCCTATGACAAGATGGCCCTGTCATAGCAGCCTACCTAGGCTTTCGGTACCCTGTTCGCGCGAAAACTTTAGCGCCAGTCAGAACCCAGCGGTGGCGCGCAGCCCGTAACGCCGCTAACCCAGGCGCTTGAGCATATCGAGGAGTTGGACACGTTCTTCTTGGGATAGCGGCTTTAGAATGGCCGGGGTCACCCGACTGGCTGTTGGCAAGCAATCCACCAACAAATTCCGCCCGTCTTGGGTAATACGCAAGAGTGACCGCCGGCGATCATTGGGATCATCCCGGCGCGCGATCAAACCACGCTTCATCACGCGACGCACTACACCCTGATTAGTGGCAGGGTCCAAATTCACCAGACGCCCCAACTGGTTTTGGGACACCTCATCGATTTCAGCCATTTTGCACAGGGAAGCAAACTGGGTGGGTGTCAGATCATAATCCTTCATCCGCTGCTGAAACAGCGAGGTGACGCGCTGCTGCACACGGCGCATCAAAAATCCGACTTCTTGGCTCACATCAAACTGCTGACCATCAATCATGAGCGGGTTATCCGCACCCTCCCGGCCCTTACCCATGGCACCATGCCGGGCCGTGGAATGCCGATCATGTGATGGGCTTGCAACCTGTTGGTCCAGATGATCAGCACTCAAGGCGAGTGACTGGTCATCAGCGTGCCATCCGTTCATATCCTTCCCTTCCTTACGCCAGCCGAAACGCGCCCTGTTAGTGGGCGGGCAAGAGCAAGCGTAGGTTGATCCTATTAATTGACCGATTAGCCGGTTTATTTTCTTTTCAAGGATCCTGTGAAGCGGTGCTTCAACTGTTAGTGAGCGTCCGAATGTGATGAAAGTCTAGAAAATCTTATGACGCATTGCAGTAACCGCTAATGTTGCACAGCGGTAAGTGGCCACAATTCACCGCAATTTTGAAAACTTGCGGCTTTCCTAGCAAAATCGCGGCTCATTTGTCGGACAAAGCAGCAAAGTGCATGCTGTGTTAACGATTAAAATGGATTAAATCACTCGGGCTTAACCGCCCTTATGTGATCAACCGCTGAACCGGGCTCGCCCCGGTGCTGGCTGGCAGCACATAGCGCTCAATATCGGCTAAGGGCAGGTCCAAATGCTGGTTTAACACCGCCTTTAAGATACTGCGTAGATCCAGTGTGGGGCGTAAGTCGCGGCCTTCATGGAGCTGTGCGGTGGCAAGGCCCGGCCATTGGGTCAACACATGACCGCCATTGACACGGCCACCGGCCACCATGGCGACACCGCCGGTGCCGTGATCCGTACCGCGGGTGCCATTGACCGCCACTGTACGACCAAACTCAGTCATCACCACCACCACTGTTTGATCCCAGATCGGGGCCAAGCGATCGGTTAACAGGCCGATGCCTTGATCCAGCTGGCGCAGTTGGTTGGCGAGCTGGCCATTACTGGTGCCTTGATTGGCATGGGTATCCCAGCCCCCCACCTCAATCACCGCCATCCGTGGCCCGTCCACGGCGCGCAGCATGTTGGCGGCCGTGCCTATTGTGCGCACCAAGGCTTGGTTGGGCGTGTTGCCGCCGGCCATGGTGCTGGCGCCGGCTTGCTCGGCCATGGCATCCACCGCAACCGCCTGGCCCAAAAGCCGGGAGAACAAAGGATCATGGCCGTAAACCTGGGCCAACCGCTCCAGAAACTCTGCTGGGGCGTCGCCACCGCCCGGGGCCCAGGATGACACCGGCACATCACCGGTTAGGATCAGTGGAACCGTTTGATTAAACGCAATACCCAAGCGCGATCCCGCCGCGCCATACAAACCCAGCATACGGTTCATCCACCCATCGGGCTGACCATTGGGCCGGTTGGCGCCCACTTCCAACAGGTTCTGCGCATCAAAATGGGAGCGCTCCCGATAGGGTGACGCGGTGGCGTGGAACACCGCCAAATCTTGCTGCTGGTAAAGCCGGTGCAAATTGGCCATCGCCGGGTGCAGGCCGAAAAAGCCATTCAGATCCAACGCCCCGCCATCGCGCCCTGGTTCAGCCAGGGCAAGACTGCCCCGGGCGGCGGCATAGGCGGGGTCGGCATAGGGCGGCACGGCCGCCAAGCCATCAAGCCCACCGCGCAACAGCACAAACACAAACCGCCGATCGGTGGGTAAAGCCGCGAGCGATAACCCCGGCACACCCATCGCCAATAACGCCATAGCCCCCGCCCCGCCCTGGAACAAAGCGCGGCGTGTGATCTGTTGGTTCTCTTCGCAATCGGTGGCGGCAGGGCTCGCGGCGGCGGAACCTTCTGCCCTATGGTCAGCACTGTTGATCACCATGATTACCCCCTTATCGCCGTTGAAATTCTGGTGCCGCGAGGATCAGCGCCAAGCCATCAACCCGGTCCGGCGCTCGGGCGACCCAAATCAAGGTATCGGCATTGGCCACCGGCCCAATCGTCGCCTCTAAGAACGCATTGGGCTCAATCCGCGCTGGCATGGCTGCGGCCACATTGCGTGCGGCTTCAATCCGCCGCATCAGGGATTCGGGCGCGAGCCACGCACTGCCCTTATCGGGCCAGCCGGCCGGGGAGGGGGCACCGAAAGGCGGTTGGCCGAAATCCTTAAGCGCCTTATAGGCATCGCGCTCGGTCAGATCTAGTTGGATGGCCCGGACCATGGCGATGACGTAATCATTAGGGCTACGCACTTTTGACAGTGGCGTTGACCATATCTCTGGTAAACTGATGAGGGTCTCAGCCAATAAGCGTAAATCACCATCGCTGCGCCGGAATGTATCGGCTAGCACGGCAACAGCCCGGGCGGGTGGGTCATCGGCGATAAAATGCCGGGCCAGCTTGGTCGCCACAAACTCAGCCGTAGCCGGGTGTCGCGCGAGCACCTCAAGGGCGGCGATCCCTTCGGCCTCTCCCCCCTGGTTAAAGTCACGCCCCAAAAGGGTTTTGGTGCCCGGCTCATGAAACAGGTTCACAAAGAGAAACGCCCCGCCATCAGCCTGGGAGGCTGGTTTGGGCAGGTTCTGCGCCAGGCGCTGGGGCAAAACCTGGCGTATCGCGCCCACGGTCCAGCCGGTTAAAATCTTAGCTAAGGCCAGTACATCATCCTGGTCGTACCCGCCATTGACCCCAAGCGTGTGTAATTCCAGAATTTCCCGCGCCAGGTTTTCGTTTAAGCCCCGGTCACCAAACTGCCCAGCCAGGGAATGGGGGCCGATGGACTGGGCTTGATCCAGATAAATCAGCATGGCGGCATGGCGGGTCGAGGCCAGCAACATATCGCTGAATTTCCCCAACACATGGGGCCGGATGGCTTCACGCTCAAAGCTGCCGACCAAGGATGTGACCTGGGCTTGGGTCGTCGATACGGTGAAATGGTTTGACCAAAAATGGACCAAACGCTCGTAAAATGGGGTGTCGGTATCCATGGCCGCCAATGTGCGCGCACCAGCCTCGTGCTGATAAGCCCGGCGGAATTGACCCAACACCATACGACGGTCTTGTTGGCGCTGATTGGCCTCTGCCTCATCGGCTGGCGGGCCGCGGCGGCGGTTTTTATACAAAGCCTCGGCAATCACGCTCCCCTGGGCCGCTGATGATGGGAAATCGCGTAACCGGGCGGGCAAATCAGGAGCCTGGTAGAGCTGTTGACGCAGCCAGCCCACAGGGTTGGGGGCAATCGCGGCCAACTCCCCTGGCTTGGGGCCAAACCCAAACCGGGCGGCGGCAATGGTGGCATGCACGGTGGTCATCTGAACAGCCCCCTACTCTCTAGCGCCGATGGCGTCGGATGGTGGCGAGCGCCTGGCGGCCGGCGGGCGATAACTCAATCGCCGCCTCTTCCAGCGCCCCTTGGAACAAATCACCCACCGCTTGACCCTGGGCGCGCAGATCGGCAAAGGCCGCTGTTAAGGCCGCCGGATCGTAGGGCTCAGCCTTTAGGGCCTTCCGTAAATCCTGAGTCAGATTGGGAACTTGCTGGCGTAAATCAGACATGTCCTCACGCCGTTCTTGGAATGCCCGCTTTAGTATCTCGCGATCCTCGGGCGCCATCCGGCGGGCAGCACGACGCACATCACCGGGGCCAAGACCCTGGCCCATCATAGCGGCGGGGCCGTGATGGCTGGGCGGTTTATGACCACGGCCCGCGATGAAGCCAAGGGTCGCTGCGTTCAGGCCTAAGGACAAGGCCAAGACCACCACAAGCGACCAGAAAACCTTGCGGGACGGTCCCTGTTTTGGCGGTTCCTCTGGGGTGTTTTCATGCGCTTGGTCACTCATCACTCGTCTCCCCCATCCATCGTTGGGTCAAAGCTCAAACCGGCATCGAAACCGAAGCCGCCACCCAGCCCCGCTAACAGGTCGGTATCTGCCCATGGATCAACACCAGCATTGGGCGCCACATACCCGGGCGGGATGGCGTTTAGTAAATCGGTGCCTAAGGGAACCGGCAACTGGCCCGTACCCGCAAAAAAGCCCATAAGGGCGCTGACCGCCACACTAGCCGCCGAGGGCCACAGCACCGGCCAGACCCAGGATCGTCCCGTAGACCGCACCTCAGCCCGCCCCCCGGACTGTTCTGGGGTGCTTTGGACTTGTTCCAACGCCCGGGCCGCGATCTGCTGCGACAGCCCCGGTGGCGTGGCGGCCGCCTCATCGGCCATGGCGTGATGAACCCAGCGGTCCAGCTCAGCCTCAGTCATCAGGCGCGGATCTCTACCATCTGGGCCATCTGGCTGATCTGGTCCTGTGTTGTTTGGTGAGCTGTTCATGATGATCCCCTCATGATGATCCATTAGCCATAAAGTCAGTCAACGCGGTGCGAAGCTGGCGACGGCCACGCACCAATAAGGCTTCCAAGGCCTTCACGCCGATCCCCATAATCTCAGCCGCCGCCGCATTACTGTGCCCTTCAAACGCACAGAGGGTCAGGGCCAGTCGCTGGCGTTCTGGCAATGCCCCCATGGCCCGGTGCACTGTTTTGTCGCGCTCCTGGGCCAATAGCTGATCGCTGGGGTTATCTCGGTCGTCGGCCAAGGCGGGCGCGTCGTCCAAACTGACCGATTGATGCGCCCGGCGGCGGCCAAGGCGCCGCTGGCGATCAATGCAATGATTAATCAATAAGCGATGAAACCAGGTACGAAACCCAGCCTGGCCTAGCGCTTGGCGCTCGTCGCGCCCGGTCACCGCGGGTGGTTGCCATTGCGGCGCCTTTACCCAAAGCTTGGTGAAGGCCTCTTGGGCCACGTCTTCAGCCTCGGGGGCCAGGCCCTGAAAGCCGCGAATAATCACCAGGCTGCGCCCTAAATGGCGGTCCACCAAGGTTTGAAACGCCTGACGGTCCCCCCGGGCGGTCTGAGCCATCAGGCGGTCATCACTTGCTGCTATGTCCTCAGGCTCTGGCATACCGTCAAACAAGAAAACAAAACCTTTCACGACCGCTTTTGTGTCCCACGATCATGTCACACGCTATGGTCGGCAAAAACCCTACGGCAAATCGACAGGTTTTTTACTTTTTAAGCTGAATATATGGCCAAGGGCGTTTGCCATAAGCCCTGAAACCACCTATGTGGTTGCTATGAGATCAACCGCGTGAGCGTCTGTTTTCCATGTAAAATAGCGCATCATTGAATAAACGAGTGACCCATGCCGGATGTGGCTGCCGCAGCACTATCGATGAGTGACGAACCCAATCAGATAACCAATGCTTTTCGCTTGGCCATGCGGCGCACTGGGCAAACCGTCACCGTTATCGCCTGCCGTGATAATGATACGGGCGCGCGATATGGGCTGACCGCGTCATCGGTTACATCCCTATCCATGAACCCGCCCAGCCTGCTGGCTTGCATCAACAATGATGCCTCGGTCCAACCCTACCTCCAGCCCGGACAGGCGATCAGCGTGAATATCCTCAGCCAGGACCAGGCCGCCATCAGCACCGCCTTTGCCATGGAACCTGACCAGAGCGAGCGGTTCAATCATGGTCACTGGGATGACGCACCGCCATCGCAGCCTGATCATGGCCAGCCGATCCCCTATTTGGCCGATTGCTTAAGCTGCGTCTTGGCTGAGATCGTCAATGTGATCCCCCATAGCAGCCACACGGTGGTGATTGCCGAGGTACAATCGGCGATTACTGATCCCCTGGGTAAGCCGCTTATCTATCATGATGGCGATTACGCAAAACTGGCTGAACAAGACCCCGATTAATCAGCGCCTTGCCCGTTCACCCGACCGCCCCATGGCGCCCAGAACGATGATCGACTTGAACGACCATCCACCAGAACGCCGCGATAAGCGCCCTTCATCACCGCGCCTGTGGCCGGAACGGCACGGCTGGCACACAACTGAACCGCTGAGATTCACCAGGAATTGAGCGTAACAGCTGATCCATGCGATTCCTGATGGATGGACACCCGGCACACAACCGATCACGACACCCTGGCCGATACCGTAGCCGACCGATGGGCTAACGGCTTAAGCCGCCGTGATGCCTGCCGCCAACTTTTCGGTTTGGCCGCCAGTCTCAGCGTGGGTGGCGTGGGCGCCTTGGCCGGTGCGGGCCTGCTGGCCCCTGCTGATGTGTTGGCCCAGGGCGCGACACGATCGGCCATTCGCCTGCCCAGCACACGCGGGCTTTGGCTTTACAACAAGAATACCAAAGAACATGTGCGTGTGGCCCATGTACGCCGCGGTTATTATGATTTGCGGGCGCTGAAACAGCTGGATTGGGCTTTACGCGATCATCACGTGGATCGTTACCGGCCGATCAATCGCCGCCTTTATGATGTGCTGTATGTGACCCAAGCACGGTTTGGCCGTGATCGACCGCTGGTGGTGACCAGCGGCTACCGAACCCGGCAGACCAACGAAAAGCTGGCTGAATACATCCCCGGCGTAGCCCGGAACAGCCTGCATATCGCAGGCGCGGCCGTGGATTTCCAAATCCCTGAGCGAAACCCGAAGACCATTTGCCAGTTCTTGAATGAGTTAAGCATTGGTGGGGTTGGGCGCTATTCAAACCATGTGCATTTGGATGTAGGCGATGTGCGCCAATGGTCGCGGGTCTAAGTCGTTTTTAGAAATCAATATTTTGATTGAAGCCCTCCCGCGTCATGCCTAGACATGCGGGTTATGACCCATGCTTCAAACATTGCCGTGATTGGCGCTGGCCTCGCCGGGCTCAGCGCGCTGTATCGCTTAGTGTACCACTATGCGAGCAACCCGGTTGCCCAGCCGCCGCAATTCACCATCCTTGATAAATCCCGTGGTCTGGGCGGTCGCCTTGCCACAAGACGGCTGCCCAATGAGGCCGCTTTTGACCATGGCGCGCAATATATCAGAGCCAGCGACCCCGGGTTGTTAAGCCTGCTGGACAAAGCATGCCGGCACGGCCATGCCGCCCGGTGGACAGCCCCCATTGCCGATGGGCCACCCTTGACCGTTGATGACGAGCGCCCACGATTTATTGGCAAACCAGGGATGAGCGCCCTGGGTCGGTTCATGCTGGGTGAATGTGACAAGGTGGCAAAGGCCGGCGGGCTGACCATCGAACGCCATCGCCAAGCCGAGATCACCACCATGGCCCATGGCGATCAAGGGTGGTTGCTTGAAGATCAGGCAGGCTATCAACTGGGCCCTTATGATCTGGTCATCCTGGCGATACCCGCCCCCCAGGCCGCCGTTTTGCTAGACCGGGTTGATGGCCCGATCGCCGACCACTTAAAGGCCCTGAAAACAGCCGCGACGACCCCGATGGTCCCTTGCTGGTCGGCCATGGTGGCTTTTGAAAATGCCCTGGACCTTAAAGCACCCGCCCTACAGCCGCCAAAGGACAGCCCCCTGGTGTGGATCGCCAGCAGCCTGCGCCATGAGGACCAGGCCAAAACGATGCCAAAAGCATGGCATGGTTATGTGGTCCATGCGGGACCTGAGTGGAGTGAAAAGCACCTGGAGCAACCCGCTGATGAGGTGCTGGAGGCCATGATGGCGGCCCTCAGCGCCACCCTTGGCCAAGCATTGCCAACGGTGGTCCATAAGACGGCCCATCGCTGGCGCTACGCTTTTGCCCCGGATGCCGGGGGCCGTGCTTGCCATGGTGCGGAACCAGCCCGGCTTATCCTGGCGGGGGATTGGTGTCTGGGGAACCGGGCGGAGGCCGCCTATTTGAGTGGCGTGGCGGCGGCTGACATGGCCATTGACATGACCGGTGCGACATCGTAACCCCTTACGCCGTTGAAGGTGCGAATCGCCGCGGTTTTTCTGGTCTTGGGTAGGGATCAGCCCCCGCATTTTGGCCCGCATTATCAACAGGCAAGAATTGCAAGCACTGTCACATAATATTCAAGTGGTTGTTTCCTCAATCATTTTTATAGGTGAGCCGGGATAATCCGAAAACATTCCGGTGGCTGTGTTTTGACTTATCGGTCTGATCGGGCCTATTCGGATGGTTAATTTTTATGCTGTTAAAGACGATGCTGGCGCGAACAACTATGACGTTGCAGTTTAAATCCCTATTGCTTGCCGGGGTGGCCAGCCTGGCTTTCTCACCCGTGGCAATTGCCATGGCTGACATGGCGGCGGAGGTGGCGACGAGCCCCTCTTTAGTGGATAAGCCCATCACGGGCCGGTTAAACACCGCACCACCCAGCAGCCTAAAAGCCCCCGCCACCTTGGGCGCCGTAGGTGCCGTGGTGCCTGACGCCGGTATGGATCAGGACGACAGCGATGCCGGGCTTGCCGTGATCGGTGATATCGACAGTGACGCTATCCCAAGCCGGCTTCAGCCCACCAACCCCACGGGCCATAACCGGGCCGCCGCCCCCGGCGCACTGGATTTTGTACCCGCTCCCAAACCTGTGATCACCAACACAGCATCCATGGATCAAGCCTATGACGCTGCCGCCGCCATGGCCGCCGAGCTAGCGGATACCACGGATCGCTTAACCGCCGCCGTCACGGGCAAACAGCTGGCCACGCTGCCGGGTGATGCGGGCGATAATGAGGTGACCGGGACCAGCGAGACGGGAAATATTGAGACCGGGAACACTGAGGCTGAAATCACTGAGACTGAGATCAGCGACACCCTTATCCGTGACACGGTGGACCAAGTGGCCGGGTTACCCGCCGCAGACCAAGAGCTGATGACACAAGCGGTTGCCGTCGTCCCGGTGACTGCTGAAGCGCTCGATGCCTCCAACGCCCCCGACGCGGAGGCGAAAGACGGTGATGCGCATGATGATGGTCAGGTGGTCGAGATTTTCTCTGGCGACCTACCAGTACGCCAACGGGTCATCGAGCTACCCCCATTACCCGCTGCCAAGCCACCAGTAGAGATTCGCTCAACCCCCGAGGTAGAACCCACAACGGCCCCCAAAGCTGACGCCAGCGCGTTGATGCAAAACTCAGTCGCGGATAATGGCGGCACATCCGTGGAAGAACTGCTGGGCAGCTTTGACCGCGACGACTTCAAAACCGCCGATGAAGAGAATGGTTTCGCCACGGTTCGTGCGACCCAGAATGGCAATCTGAAACAAATCATTGCGCTCGCCATCCAAAATCACCCCCAGGTATTGGGCAGTAAGGCCGAGATGCGCGCCAGTGAAGAAGCGGTCCGTGAGGAACGCTCTGATTTGTTCCCAACCCTGTCGGTTGAAGCCTTTAGCGGCTATCGCAACACCGACAATCGGACAACCCGCGCCCGCCCAACCCGCGGTGCCGGTGGCGATGGCGATCTCAGCGCTTGGGCCAGCGAAGGCACCTTGCGGATGCGCCAGCTGTTGTTTGATTTTGGCGCAACGCCCAATACCATCGATGCGGCCCAATCCCGTTTGGGCGAATCCCAATTCCTCGAAGCCGATAGCCAAGAACAGATCGGTTTGCGGGCGGTGGACGCCTATCTCTCGGTGCTACAGGCCGACGCCAACCGTGGCTTTGCCCAGCGGAACGTGGATTTCCACCTTCAGACCCTGGATGATGTGAGCCAGCGGGCCGAAGCCGGTGCCGGCGATGATGGGGATGTGCGCCAGACCGAAAGCCGTTTAGCGCTCGCCCGGGAATTCCTGCTCGGTTTTGATGAAGCCTTGGAAATTGCCAAAGCTGACTTCATCGAGGCCGTGGGTAACGCACCAGGCCAGCTCGACCCGGTGGAAGTACCCAGCGACCCGATGCCCACCGATGTGGCGGATGCTTTAGCCATTGCGATTGAGGAAAACCCCTTTATCGCCGCCGCCAGTTTTGCCGCCCATGGTTTGGAGCATGACGCCGAAGCCGCCGAGGGCGCTTTCTATCCCCGGTTTGACCTGGATGTGAGCTATACCCGCGGGGATGATGTGAGCGGCCTGGGTGGTCGTGACGAAGAAACCCGCGCCTTGGTGCGTATGGTCTGGGATATTCCAGTGGGCGGCGGTGAATACGCCACACGGCGCCGGTTACAGAACCTGCAAGAAGCCGCCGAGCAGGAACAAGAAGAGCGTATTCGCCTGATCGAAGAAGAAGTGCGGGCCAGTTTTGCTGAGGTTGAAATAACCCGTGAGCAAGTCACCCAGCTGGGTATCCGCAGCGAAGCGGCTGACGGTGTTGTGGACGCCTATCTTCAGCAATTTGGTGTCGGCCGCCGTACCCTGTTGGACCTGCTTGATAGTGAGAATGAGCGCTTCTTAGCACGGGTTGCCCTGAATAATGGCGAAACCGACCTGATCCGCGCCCATTACCGCCTGTTCACCGCCATGGGTCGGTTGCGTCAAGTGCTTGGCCTGCCGAGCGCATTGGCTGAAAGCCCACTGCGCGAAAGCAATTAGCCCGGCTTCACGCTGGCGGATTTTGCATAATCGCTGAAACTGAGTAGGCTGTTCAGGTTCATAACCTTGTACACAGCCCTGGGCGTTGTGATGGCCGATCCGGTTGCACCCACCGACAGACCCAACAACACAGCCGCTGCGCGTACCGCTGATCAAGGCGGGGCCAAGCCAAAGCATGCGAAACGCGCGAGCAGCCAGGGCAATTCCCAGAACCGCAAAAAGCCTCGGCAACGGGCCGCTGACAAAGCGAGCATGGCCGATGATTTGATCGCCTGTCTGGCCAAGGTAAGCCGCTGGGCAGACCAGCCAAAGACACCCGAGGCCTTGACCGCTGGCATGGCCTGGCGCGGCGATGAAACCAGCCTTGATACCCTGGTGGCTTGGCTTATATCGGCGGCGGAACGATCTGGTTTTTCCGGCGGCGTCAAGCCGATAAAAGCCCAAAAACTGACCGCCGCCGACCTACCCGCCATTCTGGTGACCAAGGACCGACCGTGTTTGCTGATCAGCCTGCAAGACGATATCGGGCAAGTCTGGGTGCCTGGCAGCGGGATGATCAGCAAATCAGCGGCTGAAATCGCCGCCTTATCGTTGCGCCATGACCCGATAACCGTCCAACCCGCCACCGATTGGCACCGGCTGGCCGATGCCTCGGCCCGGGCCGATACGGGACAGACCCTGTCCCAACATTGGTTTTGGGGGCCGGTTGTGGCCAATCGCGGGATTTACGCCCAAGTGGCGTTGGCCTCGCTGATGATCAACCTGTTTGGTTTGGCGACACCCTTGTTTGTTATGAATGTCTATGACCGGGTGCTCCCCAACGGCGCGCTTGAAACGGGCTGGGCCTTGGGTCTGGGTGCCTTGGTCGTGTTTTTATTCGACTTTATATTACGCAACCTTCGCTCTTATTTCATCGATGTGGCGGGGCGCCGGGCTGATCTACAATTGGCCGGGCGGTTATTCGATCACATGCTGGATATCAAGCTTGACCGATTACAGGGTCGGTCGAGCGGGGCGCTTGCTAACATGCTGCGCGAGTTTGAATCCGTGCGCGATTTCTTCACCTCGGCCACCCTGGCCGCCATGGTGGATTTACCGTTTATCTTTCTGTTCCTAGGCGTGATTTACCTGATTGGTGGCCCCATCGCTTTTGGCCTAACCCTGGCGGTGATTACGGTGATTTTGGTGGGGCTGGCGATCCAATGGCCCTTAAAGCGGCTAATCGAACGGGGACAGCTTGCCGATGACAACCGCCACGGCTTGATGGTGGAAACCCTCAACGGCCTTGAGACGATCCGCACTACTAATGCCGATCGCCGGTTACGCGCGCGCTATGCTGATTTGCTGGCTGAAAGCACCATATACGGTCAGCAATCCCGGTTCTGGGGTCAAATGGGCCTGCACACCGCCATGTTCATGCAACAGGCGGCGGCAGTCTTTGTGGTGCTTATGGGCATGTATCTGGTGGCCGATGGCACCCTGACCGTGGGCGGGCTTATTGCCTGTGTCATCCTGGGGTCCCGGGCCATCGCACCGGTAAGCCAAGTGGCCCAGCTGGCGATCCGTTTCCAACAGGCTCGCCATGCGTTGATCGGACTGAATAAATTGATGGACGAACCGGTGGAGCGCCCGGCTGATCGCCGCTTTTTGCACCGGGATAGCCTGTCGGGTGCCATTAGCTTTCATCGCGTCCACTACCAATATCCTAGCCATGACCGACCAGCGCTTCATGATATCTCGCTGACGATTGAAGCCGGTGAGAAAGTGGGCATTGTGGGCCGGGTTGGCTCAGGCAAAAGCACGATCGCACGGTTGATGGCCGGGTTAACCGAACCGACCGAGGGCATGATCCAGGTGGACGGCACCGATATCGCCCAGCTGGACCCCGCTGATTTACGGCGGCACCTGGCCCTGGTGCCACAGGATACCTTCCTGCTGCGGGGCAGCCTGCGTGATAATCTGGCGATTGGTAAGCCTGATGCCACCGATACCGACATCCTGCACGCGGCCAAAATCGCCGGGGTTCATGAGATCGTGGCCCGGCACCCCCGCGGCTATGATTTGGCCCTGGGTGAGCGGGGATTGGGCTTATCGGGCGGTCAACGCCAGCTGGTGGCCATCGCCCGCGCCATTCTCAGCGGCGCGCAGACACTGATCCTCGATGAAGCCACCAGCGCCCTGGATACCCAAGGGGAAAATGCCCTGGCCAAGCGCTTAGAAGACCATTTAAAAGACCGGACCGTGGTGGTGATCACCCATCGTCATAGCCTGCTGAGCTTGGTAGACCGGCTGGTGGTGCTCGATCATGGTCACATTGTTGCCGATGGCCCCCGCGATCAGGTGATCGAGGCCCTGAGCCAGGGTAAAATCAACAGTGCGCAACCCACATAAGATGACCCATCCATGACCGGGCCCGATTCCAACGACAAAACCAAATCCAACCCTGCCGGCCCTTCTGCTCGCCCAGACCCCAATACCTCACCCGGCCCCGCCCCTGGTACCGTCCCCGGCCCTGCCGCAGGGGCCGCAGCTGGGACCCCAGCCGCGGCGGCGACCATGGCGGCCAAGCCTGCCAGTGCTCCCGCCAATGATCCCGCGCCGGATCAGCCAGAAGACCGGCGGGATCTACCCCATATCATCAACCGCGCCCTGGCTGAGACCAAGCCCGCCGTGGCCGCCAATATGCTGCTGATTGTGATCTGTGGCTTTTTCCTGTGGGCCTGGTTCTGGGCGGGCACCACTGAACTTGACGAGGTCACCCGCGGCACGGGCCAAGTGATCCCGTCGCGCGAAATCCAAGTGGTACAAAGCCTGGAAGGTGGGCTGCTCTCGGCCCTGATGGTGAATGAAGGGGATTTAGTCACGGCCGGGCAGGTATTAGCGCGCATCGATGATGTGGCGTTTACCGCTGAACAACGGGGCAGCCAAGCCGAAATCTTGGGCCTAGATGCGGCCATCGCCCGGTTGCAGGCCGAAGCCACAGGGGACGAGCTGACGTTTCCTGAGGCGATAACCACCGAGCGCCCGGATTTTGTGGCCGCAGAGCGAGCCTTGTTCGCAGAACGACAGGATAAGATTGAAAGCTCCCTGGCCATTCTTGATGATGAGGCCAAACAAACCGAGTTTGAGATCAGCGAAACCCAGGCAAAGATCAACCAATTGGCCAGCAATACTGGGCTGGTGCGCCGGGAGTTGGAAATCACCGCGGGTCTTGTGGCCAATGGTGTGGTGCCAGAGGTAGAGAAAATCCGATTACAACAAAAACTCAATCAAACCGCCGGCGAACTGCGCCAATCACGCGAGGCCATCCAACGGCTGGAAGCCGCCCTCAACGCCACCCGCCTGCGCCATGATGAATTAGTCGCCACCTTCCGCGCTGGGGCTCGGGAGCAACTGAACCAGCGCCAGGTGGAACGCGCCTCGATGATGGAGCGCCAAGCTTCCGCCGATGACCGCGTGCGTCGTACCGAGTTACGCGCACCAGTAAGCGGTGAGGTAAAAGCCGTGGCGCTGAAGACCGAGGGCGCGGTGGTGCGCAGCGCCATGGATTTGATTGAAATTGTGCCCTTAGAGGATGATTTGAAAATCGCCGCCCGGATCCGGCCCGCTGACATCGCCTTCTTACGGCCGGGCCAAGATGTCCGGGTTAAGATTACCGCCTATGACTTTGCGATCTTCGGGTCATTACCAGCCATCCTGGAACGTATCGGTGCCGATACAATTATTGGTGATGATAATGAGCGGTATTACGAAATCGAAGTCAGAACCGACCGCAATTATCTCGATGGCCGTGAACCGGGGGAGAAACTACCCATACGCCCCGGTATGGTCGCCGAGGTGGAAATCCTAACCGGCAAGCGCACCGTCCTGGATTACTTGCTCAAACCACTCACCCGCATTCGTGAGCGGGCGATGACCGAAACGTAAAAAAGACCCGACCCCATGGCCTTATTTGATGGTGCCCGCTCAAAATCACTGGTCTTTTTAAAGCGGCGCTGGAAAGAGCTGTTTATCCCGCTGCTGGTGGCGAGCCTGCCGGTCATCGATGCGCTGTCGACCAATTACGTGGCCGTCGATGATCGTAACGCGCCAAGCCTGGACGCCAAGGCCGACACGGCACCGACAGACACTAACAGCCAAGCGACTCAAAACAGCAGCCCAGGCGGCAATTCGGATGCCGGATCAGCGGCGAGCACGCCGACCGACACAGACGAGCCGCAGATAGTCCGCCGACAATTCAGCCTGATGAACCGTCTAGCGCGGCAGAATTTTGACTTCTATCTGCGCCAAGTGCCCCGTGAACCCGATGAAAACTGGCCGGTTAAGATCGTCGATATCGATGAGAGCTCCTTGGCAGCCATTGGCCAATGGCCGTGGCCACGGGTGATCCTGGCGGATCTGGTAGACCGGCTGACCGCCATGGGCGCCCGGGTCATCGTGTTTGATATGGTGTTTGCCGAACCTGACCGTACGTCCCCCGACAGCATCATACAAACCTGGGCCCAAGCCAATAGCCTAGCATCCAGCACGACCGAAGCGGTTGACCTGACCCAGCTAAGCAGCCTCACCGCGAATTTGATCAATCATGATGATGTGTTTGCCAACGCGATAAAAGCATCGGGGCGGGTGGTAACCGGCCTGACCTTTAATGATGACGCGGCTAGCGAGCCTGCCTATCAGCCCAAACGCAGCCGGATTGTGTTGAACAATGCCAATGCCGGCCGGGGTGGTGATCGGGGCCAAGATCCTGGCTTATACCGGGTTATCACCACCAACCCGGGTATTACCCGTAATTTACAGGGGCTGGAGCGTGCCGCCGCAGGCAGCGGGCATTTCAACATGGAGACCGGCATCGATGGGCTGGTACGCCGGGTGCCATTAATCCGAGGGCTGCACCCGCGCAACGAAACCTTAGCGGAGGACACGGCGCGTTATTATCCGGGCTTAGCGTTGGAGGCCTTGCGCGTCGGTAGCGGCAATCGACGGACACGTACGGTGGCCTTCATCCAAAGCGATCTCGCCCCCCCAGCCGATGGCAATTACGCGGGTCTATCATTGAATCAGGTACCGGGGCTTGAGGCTGTACGTGTGGGAGAGACCACCATTCCCCTGCGCCGTGACGGCCAGGTACCAATATATTTCTCAGGCACACGGGCGGAGCGGTACATCCCCGCGATTGATGTCTTTAACAACCCCGATGTCGAGGCCCAGATTGCTGATAAATACATCTTTATCGGCACTAGCGCCCCGGGTTTGCTGGATTTGCGATCGAGCCCGCTGGATCAATTGATCGCCGGGGTCGAGTTTCATGTGGAATTGCTAGAGCAAATTTTACAAGCCAAGTTTATCGCGCGGCCTTTGGAACAACGGGCCTTTGAAGTCTTGGCCGCCGGGACGCTGGCCGTGTTAGCGATCTTGTTGTTACAGATCATGGGGCCCATGGGTTCGGGCTTGATCGTATTTGCCAGCGCGGGCGCAATTTATGGCTATTCGTTTTATGAGTTCAAAGCAAATTTAGAGCAGGTGGACCCGATCCTGCCGATTACCAGCTTGGCCTTGGCTTATTTTACCGCCATGGGTTTCAATTTATGGCGCACCCAATCGGAGAAAGCCGAGCTGCGCGGTGCCTTTGGGCTTTATCTGTCGCCTGAGCTTATCGATGAATTAGCCGATGACCCGAGCAAGCTGACCCTGGGTGGTGAAATCCGCGATCTGACGATCTTGTTTTCTGATATTCGTGGCTTCACCTCGATCTCCGAACAATATGACCCGCAATCGCTGACCCAGTTAATCAACGCCTTCTTAACCCCCATGACGGGGTCGGTGCTAAACCGGCGCGGCACCATCGACAAATATATGGGTGATGCCCTTATGGCGTTTTGGAACGCCCCGCTGAACGATCCAGAGCACCCGAAAAATGCCTGTCGTTCCGCCATCGAAATGAGTAACATGCTCGGGCCGTTGAACAAGGAATTGGAAGCGGAGGCGAAAGAAGCTGGCCGCAAATTCCTGCCCCTTAACGCTGGCATTGGCATTAACACCGGCCCGTGTTGTGTGGGCAATGTGGGCTCACAGCAGCGTTTTACCTATTCAGTTTTGGGCGACGCGGTGAACTTGGCAGCACGGCTGGAAGGGCAGACCAAATCCTATGGCATGGCGGTGATTGTTGGTGAGACCACCCAAGCCGCGATCCCAGACTTTGCCACGATCGAACTCGACTTGATCCGCGTGAAAGGCAAGCTCCAGCCGGTCACCATCTATGGCTTGCTGGGTGAAGAGGATATGGCCCAGGATGCCGAGTTTTTGGCGTTGGAGGAGCAGGTGAACACCATGCTCAGCCGCTACCGCGCCCAGGATTGGGATGGCGCCACCACAGCCTTGGAACAAGCGCGCCGTATCAATGCTGGTTTGGCCGCGGCCGAGAAACTACCCCGCGGTACGAATACCGATGTGTTGTTCGATTTATATATCGAGCGGATCGCCGACTACCGGCAAGACCCACCACCGGCCGATTGGGACGGCGTGTTTGTCGCCACCTCGAAATAGCGGCGTTACTGGCACCCTCGCCTGCAACAACAGCAAAGGGCGTACCCGTGGCACGCCCTTATCTTATATCTATTGATCGCTTGAAACCCAAAGAATGGAAGGGTTAAACCAGCCCTGACACGCTATTGATGGACGCGCCCTCGTCATTGGCCACAAACACCGTGGCGCCGCCACCGGTATATTTGCTGAACGTATGGCCGTCGCGGAATTCATCCTGGCCGGTATCCACGAGATTATCATCCAAGTTCAGCGTAACACTCGAGCCATCTAAAATAACATCTAGCTCATTGTTAGAATCCGTCATGTCGATAACATCGGCGATATTTAACGCGACGCTATTCACCACGCCATCAACCTGCAACACTTCAATATTAGCGATAGCGCCAGAGGCAGCATTCTCAAGGATTGTACCATTATCGCTGAAATTAAAGTCGAGGACAGAGCCTTCCAGTTTCAGCGTATCCTCATTACTACCACCATCGATGATATCGGTGCCCGCCACATTGTTGGTGTCCAGGATGAACGTATCATCGCCGCCTTGGCCTTGATAATTGTCTGACGCCGTGACCGACCCACTCACATAGATCACATCATCACCCAAGCCACCAAAGACAGTTTCGTCGCCCGACCCCGCATTAATGGTATCAGCCCCAAATCCACCATCGATGGAGTCGTTATCGGCGCTGCCGGCGATACTATCATTGCCGTCATTACCATTGATGGTGTCATCACCAGCACCGCCGACTAGGGTATCAGATCCAGCGCCGCCGATAATGGTGTCATTGCCACCATTACCGGCAATGGAGTCCCGTCCATTACCGCCCTGGATGTCTTCAGCCACACCAGCACCCGCGAAAACATCGCTGCCGGCTAAGAGGG
>JBCCBF010000388.1:0-2285 GCA_039814445.1 Pseudomonadota bacterium | reverse complement strand
GTACACAACAGACACTACTATAGCCGCCCAGACACACTCCAAGCCAAACCGGGTTTGTGATAAAAGATTCATATAGCTGGGCAGGTGTGATGTTGCGCCTGATACTAGCGAACCCGCAGAAATACTGGTTTACTGACACTCATGGTCAAGCATCGTTTTATCCCGAAACCCTTCACGCGCCCGGCCGCTGCGTCCGGTTTTGCTGACACAGAAAGCGGGAATGAGGGCGAATCAGTATCCCGCGAGCTCTATGCCCTAAACGCCATGTTCGAACGCGGCCTGATCCCAAAAGATGATTATGAGGCGCGTAAAGCCGAGCTTGAAGCCGCAGCCGCTGATGATGGGTCTCATAAGGATGAGGCGGCGGATAAGGATGGAAGTGGCACGAAGCCCGATCCCAGCCCACCCGAATAAACGTGCCCAACCGGCGGATTAGGCGCGCCTATGGGGACAAGACCATCTGATCGGTGAACACCCGGGCTTTGCCCGCGTCACTTAAGGGCAATTGGATTAGCCGTCCCGCTAGGAAATCCGGTAGCTGATCAGCGAAATTGGCGCTGTTTAGCCAGCCATCCTGTCCGCCTACCAACACAAAGTAGTTGGCATCCAGATCACCCAAATCGGAGATATGGCGCGATTGGCTGCCATAATAGGCGGCGTGGCGGGCCGCGGTTAAGGGGTGGGCTGATTTCCACAGGGTTTCATGGCTGCCGGCCACGGGATAATTCCCCACCTTGTACCGCGGGCCGATAAGGGGGATTGCCATCATCAAATGGCCAATATTAAGCCGGTGCATCGCCCCCCATTCTTGATAGCGTTGGCGGCTGGCCTCGGCGGGCTCTAGGGCGTTGAGAAGAGCGGTTTTAAGGCTCTCATCATCCACTTGATCTAACACCTCAAGCGCCCAGCGGTTGCTATTGCCGCCATTATTGATCAAGGCATAATCCGCCTCACGCCCCACGGCTTTGAACAGCGCTGGCGCCATTTCAGCAAACAGCGAGGCGAAGGCAAGCGCCCCTTGGCTATCCGCATCATACCGACCGTCCCAGCTTTTTATCTGGTCGACAAGCTGCTGGTAACGCGGGGTTAAGTCGAGCGTCAGGCGCGCCACCCGATCGATCAGATTATCCCGAAAATCCAGGGCTGATGGGGCAAAGGTATCGAGCTGTAATTCTTGCAAGCGCTCCACATTCCAATCGGTCCGCTGGCTGGCCAGCGCCACCTGGCGTTCGACCCGGTCGGGGCCTGAGAATACATACCCCAAAGGGATCGCCGAGGGCCCCGGGGGCACGTTGGCGCTGGCCAAGATACCCGTGTCTGGGTTGTGAAAGCGTGGCAGCTCATCACTATGGGTCAAATCATCCCAGGCCCGTAATGCTGCTGGGTCCGTGACGATGTAATCATCGGAGCGCTGGGCCGTGCGCCGGGGCATTTGGGCGGCGACGATCAAGCCGATATCCCCGTGACCCGCCTGTCCCCGGCCTGCGAACAGCATGTTTTGGGCTGAGACACCATAGGTATCAAAGGCATCGGTAAAACCGCGCCAATCCTTGGCCTTCGCCGCCGCCATAAAGGCGGTGATCTCATCGGTTGCCTCATGGCCTACCCAGCGGATGGCCAGCGGGCGGTCTTTGTCAAAGCCCAGTAATGGGGCGTCGCTAATGATGGGCCCTACGGGGCTGATGCGGATGGTGGCATCCGTATCCGGCCACCACCGGACTTTCAGCGGTGATGTCTCGGTGGTGAAATCAGTGTCGCCATAACCCATGGCGGTTAAATCAATCAGATCACTGGACGCCCCACGCAAATTGGTGCCGCCCCAGGCGATATCAGGGTTGCGGCCCAAGCCGAAGATCGGGATGCCCGCGGGCACCATGCCGACCAGGTTAAACGAGGGGGACTTCAAGCCGGCCAAGAGCCATAGATTGGGCAAGCGCAGGCCAAGATGGGGATCGCTGGCGATCACTGGCTGGCCAGATTCCGTGCGGCGGCCATCGATCACCATGGAATTGCTACCAATTTTTGAGCTGTCCCGGAGCGCTGTTACCAGCAACTCATGGGCCAGGCCCGCTTGCACACACTCATCGGCAAAGCTGGTGCCATCGGCGGCGATGGTGGTGAGGCCGGTGTCTTGGATCTTCTGCCAGAGTTCGGGCCAGTCCTCGCGCTTGCGTTGCTCCATCAAGCCAACCCAGCTTAACCAATTGATATCAACCCCGGCCAGGCGCCCGATGGTGATGATATCGGCGGCGGTGAAGGGCTCGGGGTCATCAATGCCAAACACC
>JBCCBF010000070.1:0-10244 GCA_039814445.1 Pseudomonadota bacterium | reverse complement strand
CCGGGGGTTCATTCTCCCAATGCTATAGCAATTGCCATGGTGCATGTCATGGTGCGTGCCACGGCTCACGCGGCTGGCGCTAGCCGTTTAATATTGTGCAGCAAAGTAGAGTGGTCGCGATTTAGTACCCATGCTTTTAAGTGAATTAGTCGAGAAAGATGAGGTTTCCACGCCGGCTATTTATGGTGTGGAAGTTGATGTTGAGAGCTTTACGCCGCCCGCAAAACTCGAAGAAATATCCCTTATTTATAAGGCAGATGGTGCGGATATCGATGAAGCCCTAATGGATGTGATCATCTCTTATGGGCTGGCTGGGATTGAAGTTATCTTAGAAATACCCGCAGAGGCTGATGACATAGATGCGAAATATCTGGTCTCAGTGGCTGCGAATGCTGGGTTCTCCTTGTCTCTCTTGCCACCTAAAGAGCCAAGTGAAGAAGCCGATACAAAGTATTTTGCACGCTTAACTGACTTTTCTGGGATTTACCTCACACAGAATAATTTCGGTAAGTTCATAGCACCGGTCACCAACTATCTTGAATACCTGTTTGTTGAGTTATTGCGTGGCCCTGAGGCGCCTTTTGAAGTGAATGATCCGTATATCAAAGAACGGCTCGTTGAGTTAACGAACGAAGATTTCGTCACGGCATTCAAGGACAGCTTGCGCCAGGATTTTTATAATTTCTTTGGCGGCCAAGAGGAATTTGAACGATTTGCACGTCGTATGATGATGCGTATCCATAGTTTCTCTGATGAATGCGTGAATGATATTGTGGGTCATCAAGCAAACCAAAACACAGAAGACAATGACGGCAAAGAATCCGCTTAATTACGGTTGAATGAGAGGCTTCATTGTCGATTGTCCTTGATCCCGTTTCTAAAGCTGCCAGCCAATTTATCCCGTCCGCCTTAAGTGTGGAGAAAGACTGTGACCGTGAGCTCGCGAGTATCGAGCAGGGTTATTTCGTCTTCACCTTGATGCCGAGCTTGTTCTGTAAGCTCCGTTGCCCCCATTGCTATCTCAGCCTCGAACAGCGACAAGACCGCACCATCATGTCGGTCGCGGATTTGCAAACCACCTGTGAGAAGGTTGACGCCTATTACGATCAGCAACAGATCGCGCAGAAAACCATCGTTTGCTACTGGTATGGCGGTGAGCCGACCTCAATGGGCCAAGATTACTTCACCAACGCGGCTGAGGCGATCAATGGTGTGTTTAACCCAGGGCAGGGCTATCGGGTTAAGCACACGGTGCTGACCTCGCTTGTGGGGGTAAAGGACGATTGGTTTGCGCTGTTTGACCATTACGGTAAGGGCGAGGTCCAAAGCTCCTATGACGGCAACATGCGCGGCGAAGGGTATATGAAGCGTTGGGACCAACGGGCACGCGCGGCTGTGGCCTCGGGTTTGCGGCTCTCAACCATCAGTGTGGTCAATCGTGAATTGCTCAATCAGGGTCCTGAGGCCACGTTGGATTACCTGGCTGATATTGGGGTGGCCGAGACATCCTGGTTGCCCTTCATGTGGAATGAACAAAACGCATCGGGCGCCTACGCTGATTATGCGCCCAGCATGCATGAATATTGCGACTTCATGGTTGGCTTATCAGAACACTGGATAAACCAGCGACGCCGCGGTGTGGCGGTGCCTGAGATTGGCCAGCTACGCTTCATTTTGCACCAATCGGAAAGCCCGCTATTGGCGAATATTGCGGGACAAACCCTGTTTCTTCTGCCCAATGGGGATTTTGTCCTGCCCGACTATCATAATGGGTGGCAGGAATTCATGCGGGTTTTTGGGAATATCCTGGAACAAGATTTTGCCAGTATACTCACCTCACCAGCCCGTCGTCGTTACCTGCGTCGGCAAGTCTTCCGCAATGGCAACGCTGAGTGCTTATCCTGTGACCATACGGATAAATGCATTATGGAGTTTTGGAAGGATAACCGCCCTGGGGATGTGTGTTTTGGGGCGAAAGCCTATGTGGAGTGGATACTAGAGAACCGCGATGCGATCAAAACAATCACCGGCGATACCCCAGCTATTTTATATTAGCAGGCCGGTTCACTATTCCATTGAAGAGCGAGATTATGGCTGACGAGCCCCAAGGCAAAACGATTGAGTTATACAAAGTGGTGGAACACGCCACCCGATTGGTGGGCGAAATCCAAAAACAGGCAGATATTAACCAAGACCGGTTGAGTTATGCCAGCCGCCGGTCAGATCGCCGTCTTGCCAACCCCAAACGCCTCGCAAAGATTTGGTCAGAAGGTCAATTGCAAGAGGCAGAGGCCGCCTTTGATCGCGCCCGCGATGGTGAAGGTCAAGACCAGGCAGCAACGAAAAAGCGCAAGCGCCGCCGGGGGCAGCTTTCTGACGACCCTATTCAGCAATGCCGGGAGCAGTTATTCGGCATTTGGAATGGCCTGCGTAGTGATCAAGGGTTTCGCAACGCGACAAAACGGGTGAAGTCATCGATAGGGCAGGCGGGTAAAGAGGCCAAGCGCCTGGAAAAACAGGGCAAAGATCTCGATTTAATGCTGAACAAGACGATCGCCGCCGTGCGCGATATGAAGCATGCGATGTCAGTCGGGATACGCCAAGTGCCTCATATTCCAGCGCTTGATAGTGGGCCAGAAGCCAGCATTGCGAACCGGGTATCCGCCATTCAAAGTGTTAGTGTATCGGCCATGAAGCGTGCGCAACCCGAAGCCGCTCCCACCGCCGCTCCAACCCCAGGCAGCATGCCGGTGGGTGGTGGCAGCCGCGACAGCGGCGAGGCCAGCCAATAAGCAGTGTAATTAATCGTGACTTATGCGGTGGCGCTGGGTTTGCCTTGTGGCTTTGTGCTCTTCTGCGGCTTCTTTTTAACCATCTTCCGGGATTTGCCTGAGGTCATATCAAGTGATGTGATTTTTGACGGCCACCAGGCATTTGAATTGCGCAAAAATTCATCAAACCCGCCCAAACGCTTGCTGCGAATTTGCCAAGCCCGAAAAGCTGAACGAAGCGAGGCCGTGCCAAGCAAGGCCACCGATGCCGTGGCCATCAGGGCGACGAAGTAATCGGTGAATTCACGGGCCGTAATTAACAAGAACAAGATATAGAGCAGGACGAAACACGCGAGGCTGGCCAGGATAAAGCAGATTATCCGTTGTCTTTTATAGGCGTCGAGCAGTTCTTTTTCACCCAGCCCCTGCCTTTTGATTGCCTCGTCGAAGGTTTCTTTTCGTGAACTTTTGTCGTCACCCACCACAGCGCTGAACATATTGCGCGTCAGCTTGACGTTTTGTCCGACCTCTTCGACCGGGATCAGTTTATTTTGGAGCCAGTTTTTGAAGCCACGCCTTTTCTTTGGCGGTTTTTGCGCGGCATCGCCATTGCTATCCGTCGTGTTCACTATGGTTACTCTGATTAACTATAGAAGCGCTGATGATTAGAAGGTCGCTTCTGATATAGCGCCACTCTTCTGATCATAATAGACGTTTGATTCAGCACCCTGAATGGTAGCGATCAGCGCCGCATTCATCTCATGTATCCGGAAACGTTGGAACTTTAGGTGAAGTTTTGTCGCACGGATAGCGGCAATCGTCTTATAGACCGATACGGGGTCTGGCATGGTGGCTAAATGCTCATACCATTCTGAATTAGAAGCCCGATACTGAGATGCGAATTGGAGAATTTCGTAATAGCTCGTGCCTTGGGTGTCCGATGATAAACCGGCCAACGCATCTGGAACACCATCCTCAATACCATAGATCAGCTTGCGCATGGTCTCGGCCCATTCAGCCATATCACTGTCGTCAATCTCCTCGCGCATAGAGATCAAATGACGGCAGGTGAGGAGCACCAACCCCATACGCGCATCGCGGGTATCGCGGTTGTTAGCCTGGATCACCCCCTGGGGCGTCGTAATGCGGCCTAAATCAATCTGTGGGTTTGGCCCGATCAAGGTACGGCAGAAATCAACGGAAGCGTTTCGGAAATCTTCTGACAGCACATTTTGCTGCATCATGATCTCCGCTTTCCGGTTTGCTCCCGCTAATTTGGGATCAACCGTTTCGCACAACCCTTGGTCCTTCTGGATCTGTGTACAATAGGTTTCGGTATTGTATCGAAGGGTATTTGCGTTGTTATTGGCGGTGGAGCCAGCGCTCAAGGTGGTTAAGCCCCGGATCCAATCAATGTCTTCTTCGGCCAAGGCTTGACCGGTGGCACGCATGGTTGCGGCTGACCCGCCGGAAACATTGGCTAGGGTTGCTTGTAATTTGAAATCAGGGCTTTCCGTATGCCGCAAGGTTTGACGGAAGGACATGGATTGCGAGCGGGTGCGTGCCGCCACCATGGTCTCATAGCTATCGGATTCTTGGTTAACCTGGGTGTTACCGCTGATCTGTGCGTTCAACGCGGCAAAGTTATTGGCCAGCAACACATAGGTCCAGGCGATCCAGGTTTGGGTATAGGTTGTGAGAGTAACCCCCACAGCCCGAACAGCCAGGGCACTCACACCACAGGGGCATTTCCAACTACGCGCTTCACGAATGTAAAGCCCCATGCCGGCGGCAAGACCCACACAAATGACAATCACCATAATCGACGGCAATGCGCGTGATTTAAAGGAGAGTGGATTTTTCATGTGCGTTCTCCGCCTAACAAGAAGATGAGCGATGCGATCGCGCGCTGATTAATTCGTGCGCTCGTAAACCTCATCAGCTTTTGTGGCCAAAATAACGGACAGATTACCGGCAATACGTTGGTCGAGCTCAAAGCGCTTCCATTCCGTGAACAAACCCGTGGCTTCCATCACAGCCAATTCCTTCAACAGGCTTAGTTCTGTGGGCGTCACACCCATAATACCTTCAACCCAGGCCGCATCCTTAAAGCGATACTCATTCTGCAACGCCATTAACTCATACAGGCTTTGTTTTTGGGTTTCCGTATTACTGCCGTTTAGCTCGGGATCATCCGTACCGCTGATGTGCTCACGTAGGGCTTGGGCCAAACCGGCGTCATCTTCACCCACGTCTTTCTTCAGGCCCACCAGGTATTCCCAGGTTTCCATCATGGTATCGACCCGCGCATCGCGTGTAGCGCGCTGGTTAATACGACGAATACCGCCGGGTGAATTATAATCAGCCGACGTGGCAGCCGGTGGCACTGGGCCGGCGAGGGTGCGGGCAAAGTTGTTAGCGGCAAGAGCTAACTCTTCATCTAGCGTGTCTTTTGTGAAGTACAGAGCCTTGATATGGGCGTCGCGTAATTCTTCCCGATCGGGCGGGGTATCACACAGGCCGATTTCTTCAGCCAATTCACCACAATACAGCTCGTTCATATTCTCAATGCGCTTAGCGGCATTCTGAGCCGGCGAACCCGAGGTGTCATCGGTCAGGTTTTGGGCGGCGGCATCATTGGCGGCCCCCAATTGCTGGGTCGTTTGACGTGCACCCATGGACTTCACCCCGCTGCGGGTGGTGGCGTCATAAGCGATGCAGGGGTCATGGGCAAAGGTGAAGTCGGTGACCAAATCATGCCGCGCTTCGTAACGCGCGAGCTGTGTCATCTCACTGTTCTGACGCGAGGCCACTTCGGCGGTACTGGAACCTTGTGCCGATAGGCTAGCGTTCAACGCGCCAAATGATTGGCTGATCATAAGGGTCAGCATACCAAACCCAGCACCAATGGCGCCGGTGGATGTACCAACCGTACTGGCGTAAGCCGGGGGCAAGCAGCCGCAGGCGAGCGCGTTGTTAGGGACGAGAGATAATGACGTGCCGGCCAAAAGGGCGGAGCCAAGAACGGCGGCTGTAACATTACGTTTCATCTGATTTACCCCTATTTCATCATCTTAATCGTCATGAATTGATGCGTTACCTATCGTGGGAAGCTAAACGATGGTCGCGTTACGGTGGTGGTGCCCACGGGTGAGTTAATCTCAGCGTTAAAGCCACCAGGCACGCCATCACCACGGGTAATGCCGACGCTGATACCCCCAGTAAGCCACCCAGTATAAGTGTTGCCAAAGATCTCTAATGGGATATCGGGCAATTGGAACTGCGCGTTAAGTTGCGACAGGATCGCGTCCCATTTGGATTGAATTTGCTGACAAATCTGATCGATGATCTGTGACAAGAGCGCGCTGAAATCAGGCCAGGTGAGCATCAATCCAATGTTCATGGCGATGTTCAGCATCTGATCGAGGCAATCCATCACCTGGGTGATGTGCTTCGGATTAGGTAGCGCTTCTTGTGCCGATTGAACAAATTGCTCTTTGGTGTGCTCGAGCAAACGTTCCACGTGATCACATATTTCAGGAATGCAGGGATCGAAATTGGCCGCCTGGGCCTTTGACGACGACATGGAAAAAGCGGTGATAGCAATCGCACTGAACGCGATGACTAGAGCCCATTTGCGCATGTAATTAATCATCTTAAACCCCCATCATCATGCTACCCGCATGATTTCATTCATCACAACCGTGATAATCGCATTAAAGCAGGGGCTGCGATAATACCGCAGCCCCTTGCGTGTTGTTACCGTGGGAACGCGAAACCGGGACGGGTAATCTCGGTCGTGCCCACAGGCGAATTAATTTCAATATCAATTTGGCCAGCTGGTGCCCCGCGGGTAAGCCCTGCGTTGAATGACCCGCCAAACAGCGTCACATCATTACCAAAGATGTTCGCGGTAATTTCCGGTAGCTGGATATTCATTTGGATTTCGTTGATCACCTCGTCGACAGCGCGAGTCGCTGCTTCACAAGCCCGGTTGATCAGATCAGAAAGAATGTTCGATAGCAGCGCCTGCCAGTTAAGGCCGAAGATCGCGCTCACGCTCAAGCCAACATTCAACAGATCGGTGAGGCAGTTCACGATTTGCTTAACGTGCTTAGGTTCTACAAACCAAAGCTTGATGTCTTCCACATATTTGGACACCGCCGCTTCGATCCGGCTTTCTAAAGCCTGCCGACGATCTGGGGGGCAGGGATCATTTGTGTAGAGATCCGCAAAACCTAAGGTAAAGGATGCTGAGAACGACGTCTGAGCATGAGCTTTATTTGGCTGTACGTTGACAAGAACCATGGCAACTAGCGCAACGGCAGCGCATAGCATTACATTTCGCCACATATCATTACCCCCTTTTGATCGCATCTTGAATCAATGCCAATCGTTCCACTGCGAAAACTTTATACATTAAATCCAGACGCGCAAGATGTCTTAGCGAGTCACGAACCACACGTCCGGCCTCAATCGCCCGGTCATCACCACCATTCGGTGACAAGATATTAGCGGCCAAGGCGGCGCCATCACCACGCTCTTCAGCCATCCATGATAACAAGCGCAAGCGTGTGGACGCCTTCATGTAAGCCAAAGACGTCCGTGACGCATCGACCAAATCCTGAGTGGCCGCTAAATGTGATAGTTCACCATCGGGGAGCGCTTCAAAGGTCTCACCCAATTGTTTGATGGCGGCATTCACTTCTCCGTCATCAGCCGTAGGCCATGCTTCTGATGCCTCCAAATGAGCCAGGGTGAGATTCATATTCTCACCCTTTTCTTCCCAATAGTCGGTTATCGAAACTGCATCTAATTTCGGCATGTCATCATGAGAATGTACTTCTCAACCCCAAATTCGGTCCGTTTTAACGTGACCGATCAATTTTGTTCGCGTCCACTGTTCAAGAGCGTTTTCTAATATAACGGCCGCTCATGACCATCAGCAAACAAAATATCCCCCACAAAAATCACGATTACGATACCGCAACCCCATCAAAAATCAAAAGCTGGTTGTATCACGACCGTGTATCGTCTATCTTTATCACAAATTTTAGATAAGTTGAAACCGTTGATGCAATTTTATCTTGCCAACCTGGTTTCAACTGGGGTTAAAATTAGGTGTCTTAAAAAGACGCTGATTTGAAATTTTGTTACAGCAATGTGACAAGCGACGTAACAAAGCTCTGGGGGCTTATATAAAGTGCATTCACAAGCGACCGCCGCGCAAAAGGATTTGGTGCAGTCTCAAGAGATGGGGCGCCCTCGTACCGCTGCGATGGAAAGCACCCAAGCGCAAGTAAATAACGCCGTACCCGGTGGCTGGGCTGGCTTGATTAAAGCGGTGACCCCCAACGCGGCGGCCAACCAACAGAACGGTCCAGGTCGTGGGCAACAACAACAGCACGTTCACAAGCACGACCAAGACGAAGGTCTGGGCATGGAAGTGATGGCTGTGGCCGTGGGCGGTGGTCTTGGTAAAGTCATGACAGCGGCGAACATTGCCGGTGAAATGCGTTCTGCGCCAGAGGACAAATCTTCTCACATGGCCCAGGATCTCGGTGGCCGCATGACGGTTAACCCAACCCAAGCGATTGCGGGGACGTCGCCGACAACCCCAAGTCTTGGTAGGATGGACAACACGCCTTTGGGTAAGTTTAAAATGTAAGGCATTAAATGACGACGAGCCAGGTGTGGGGATACCTGGCTCGATTATGTGTTTGAATAGTACTTTAAGTCTCTTTAGCCGCACATCATCGATTAATAATTTTGAGATGTGCAAGTAGGAGTGGGGGTTATGAACAGATTAGGTCTGTTTCTTTTCATGGTAACGGTGGCCGTTGTCGCCGTTTGGATGCCTGAAATTGCTTGGGCAAACGCCAATAACGCAACCGATCCATGCGCGCAGTTCTTATTCTGTGTGCCTGAAACGGACATTTCAGCCCGCTGGCTGGAAGCTGCCTTCCCCGAACTCGTTGATGTTGGGTCTACGCCAAACGCTCCTCTTACTGGTCCGGCGACCGTTTTTGGTAACGCCATCAAAATTTTGAATTCGGCGGCGCTAGCGGTAGGTTCTTTGCTGCTAACTTATAAATTATTCGCCGGTATTGTGCAGACAGCCAATGACGGTGAAGTGCTTGGTAAGCGTTGGTCCACCCTGTGGGGTCCGGTCCGAGTCGCGGCCGCAGCCGCCCTTATCGTGCCGACCGCTTCTGGTTACTGCCTCGCACAGGTCGCCGTGATGGGAATTACCCTCACCGGTGTCGGTCTTGCAAATAAGGTGTGGAGCGCCACAGTTGATGGCTTGCTGAGCACCCAAGGCATGGTGGCACCGCAAGTGCACGTGAACCACGAGCGTATTGCACGCCAAGTCTTTGCGAATAATGTCTGCCTACATATGGCGAATTACGTATTTTTGCACGAAGCCAAAGATAATAACGACCTTCAGATTAACTCAAATGCAAAAAGTGTGGCGGGTAAGGGTTATCCTTGGGCCTGGGCCGGTGCTAATATCTATACCTCAACCCCCAAATTCTTGACCGGAGTGACGTATAATAATGCAGGGGTGGCCAACCCGACATATCGTGATGGTGAGATCAAAGGTGCCCCAAATATTGGCAATACTTTTGATAATGGTCCGTTATTCTACCGTCGCGCTAGCTGGGCTGAATCCGTGTCTGGTAATTGGAGACAGACGGCAATTGCAGCCACAGAAGCACCCGGTGCTTTTGAGCTTGGTTGGACAGCAGTGCCACGGGCGGCCATGGGGAATCCTGATCCTGGGTTCTGGGCACGCCTATTTGGCTGGGCTAGCTCGCTCTTTGGTTGGTCCTTTGCCGATAATTCCTGTGGATCTATCGTCTTCAACGGGCTGAACGTTTCGAACACGACACAAGCTAACCGAGTGGGCGGTAATGCTGCCAATGCGGCTGGAAACCAATTGACGGGTCTGTTGAGCACCCTTGATTGGCGGAATGAGGACAATCCTTCGGCAAATACCGACGCTGAAATTGCTGCCTCACAGCTAGCGACCGATCGTGCGGCCATCGCAAATCAAGCGAATGACGTTTTTGGTGAGCCTTTACTGCAATTGGCTAAAGATTTGGATGCGCCAGCGATGGCTGTTGCGGGTAGTATTGTGGCGGATTACATCGCCAACCCGCGGCCTGCGGCTCAAGGGGGTATTGCGCCAACAGCGCCTAGTGCTCAGGACATGAAAGCTCATGCCGATACCCTTGTAACCGCTACAGCACGTTATGGCATCGCAGTGCGCAACCAGATGGAAACCTATGTATCGAAACTGTACCCAACGAATGATGGTGTGATTGATCGCTATCGTCAGCTCGCTAAGGATGGTGGCTGGGTTGTGGCTGGTGAATGGTATCTTCAGCTGATGAAGGTGAATGCGTCGATCCAGCGCTTGATGCAGCTTACCCCACGGGTTGATCGTGGCCTCAACCTAGCCGAAATTTG
>JBCCBF010000190.1:0-5721 GCA_039814445.1 Pseudomonadota bacterium | reverse complement strand
CGGCGACGACGAGGTCCATCGCTGCGGTGAGGCTCATGCCCGCTCCTCCGGCGGTGCCGTTGATCGCACCGACGACCGGGGCGTCCATCCGGGCCAGACGATTGAGTGCTCCATGGAAGTCGATGGTCATCTCGTGAAGATTGGCCGGCGTGGCGTCTCCGCCCTCGGCGAATTCGACGAGATCTCCACCCCCGAAGAAGACCTTCCCCTCGCCCCAGAGCACGACCGCACGAACGGCGGGCGACGCCACCAGGAACGACGTGGCCTTTCGAGACAACCCACAGTTTCGGACGGGTTTAGAGCGATTTCGAGAGCAACTCGCCTGGCGTGCGAAAGATATCTACGACAATTATTTCGCCGCCGACACCAAACAAATCGTCGATAAATTACCCGCCGATCTCAGCGGTTTAGACCAAGAAACCACGCCTGCACAACAGAGCGTCGCCATTGGCAAAGCCCTAAGACGCTTTTAAGCCAAAGCCCCAGCAACCGGATGGTCATTGATTGGTGAGCCAGTGGCTCCCTATAATGACGCCGTTCTTCTTTGGTCAGGTTTCAGCCATGACCACCCAGCACCGGTAGTGATCCATGCAGACTTATCAATTCGCTCATTTCTTAAAAGGCTTGCTTGCTGGTTCAGGTGACCAGCTGAACCGGGCACAGTTTGATGAGATGGTGAACGTTTTCAACCATGTGCAACCCGATCAGAACGAGCCCGAAGAACTAGAAGCGCATCGGTGGCTGACTAAGCGGATCAAAGCGATTGAGGATGCCCCGAACAAGGACCGGGAGACGCTGTTGCTCAAGCGGCTGCACCGTGACCTCACCAATGATTTCGAAAAGCACGAAGCAGCGAATGATGGCTGACCGGATTGCCTGCCCCGGGGCTTAAGCGTCGTCCTGTAAGAACCGTAAAAACCGTTCGGCCTGGTCCAGCTCCTCACGGATATGCTCACGCCTTTCCGTGGCTTCCTCATCCGCACCCCAGCGTTCTGCTTGATGCAGCTCATCAATAACCGACGCTTCAAACACCTGGGCTGCGTCAAGCTCACGCTCCAGCAATGCCAAGGCCAGCACCACCGACCCTGACAGGGCCGTGGTCACCGACAAGGGGGCGAGCCGCCAATCAGTCTCGCCGGATAACCGTTTGCGCAAGGTGTCACGGATATGGGGGGCTTGCTGAACCGGCATCAAATTGTCCGTGGTCTGTAACGGCAGGTCCAATCTGCTTTCCGCCCAGCGTAGCAAGGGGTGCCAGAGGTCTTTTTGCTTACCGCATAATTCCTCATCATCGCCCGCGAAATAACACAGCAGATCCGTGTCACCATACCCAGCGATTTGATCAATCACGCTATCCCGATTGCCCGCAATATGATCGAGAGCGGTATACGCCAGGCTGGTAAGCGGCATGGATGCCGGGATGATCTCATCAGCCTGTTGTTCCCATTCCTGGGCCATATGGGTCGCCAGCGCCCGTGTGGGGGCATGGAGCTGTTGTTTGGCCGGGGTTTTTACCGCCCGGCCATCGAGCTGGATGGCGAACCCTTCACCGGCCTTTTCCACCGTCACCGATTTATAAAAACGCTTCATGCTCACTCACGTTTGCGCCTTGCTTGCCAAGCCTCCCACATTCAGTCGCCCCCATGAGGGTGAGAGTCTTGCCAAGCTGGTTTAGTGGGCTCGACAGGTTAACGGGTCAGGCGATCAAACAAGCCTTTCACCGCCTCTCCAGCGCCTTCGGGCAACCGCTCCAATTGGCCATCGATGGCCTCTTCAACCTGCCCGCCGGTGGCGTTATCGATCACCGAACGCAAACCATTATCATTGGCGGGCGCCGACCCACTGGCCGCTTGGCGTGATGCGACACGACACGCCTCAGGTCCGCCTGCGGAATTGGTGACCACGGGCACACGGAAACCGCCTAAGTTTACGCCGACTAGATCGCCTAGCCCCTGGGCTAAGCCCTGACCATCAACGCGGATCTTGATGTCGCCGATACCGCCGCTCAACTTCAACGGTGCCGACAACCCACCAGTGGCGCCAGTATTAGGCCGCGCCCGCATGACCATGTTCAACTGATCATCGCCGATGGCATAACGACCGGTAGCCGCCACGGTTATGGCCGCGGTATCCAACATGGTCTCAGTGATTTCGGCCAAGCCGTTCTCAATCGTCACTTTGGTGATCATGCAATTCATCACCGTGCGCTCGAAATCCACCGGGAATGGTGAGGCTTCGCGGATCCTATCAAGCCAGCGGCCCTCTAAATACTGGCTCAACAACACGCCATTGCCGCCATCCACCAAAATCTGGCCATTCAGACCCGAGAGCACCCGGTCCATGGTTTGTCCTTGGCCCCGCAGATTCACGCCAAAATCCGCGCGCCCCTCCAGGAATTGGGTTTTGCCCATGGCGTCCAACAACGCGCCATAATCAATCGCTTGCCCCGATAGCTGGACATTAAACTGGCCTGCGCTTTCGGCGGTCATGGTGCCGTTCACATTACCGCCAGCAACCGTGGCTTGGATCGGCCCCGCCATCAGCTGGCCCCCTTTCAGGCGCACACGACCAGCCATATTGCCGATGGGAGCGGCTGTACCTTGAATGGCTTTAATATCCAAGGTCACATCAGCATCCGCCAGCTCAAGCATCGCCCATGGCAAGGCAACCGGCGCCCCGTCATTGGTCCGTGCGCCCGTGGCCCGTCCGTCATTATCCGTCGCCGGATCACCTTTTGGTGGTATCAGATCAGCGGGATAGAACGCATCGCTAACCAGGTTTGCGGTCACCGTGGGGCGCTGGTCTTCCATCACCACTTGCACGCTGCCATTGACCCGGGTTTGGGCAAATTCAAGCAGCATGTCGGTCAAGCGATACTGGTTTGGCACCGTCTGTAACCGGCCGACCAAACGATAGGGTGCGCCCTCGGGCAAGGCGGGTTCGCCAGGCATCACCCGGGCAAGATCAGCAAATCGCCGGCCTTGCATGGCAAGGTTCATATCAGCAGCAATCCCTTGGGATAAATCCACCTCGCCTTGAAGTTCCAGATCAGTGCCAATCCCGGTTACGGTCAGGCTTGCCTGAAATGGCGTTTTCGCCTGTAGCTCTTGCAAGGTACCAGCGCGCATGCCCAGATTGATCGTCTCACCGGCATATTGCATGTCGGCATCAAGGGTCACCCGCTCGCCCTCTTGCGCCCGGATGGTAACCCGCTCTAGTAGCAATTCCTGGACCATGGGCGCTTGGTTCTCCCGCGCCTTGCGGTAGCTAAACCGCACATTGCTTAAATTCACTTGGGACACATCAAGCGCCAGTTGCTTGGGCCCGGCCTCTTCACCCTCAAGGGGCACGGGTTGGGTTTCCTGGGCCGGCTGCGCCATGAACGGCAACATCCAGTTCTTCTCGCCATTCGCGGTTTCTTCGAGCGCTAAATCGATGTCGTTCAAAAAGACCCGCTCGATCTGTAATTTGCGCTGTAACAGCGGCAATAGCGCGATGGATAATTCAATGTTACCCGCGCTGAGCATATGGCGACGCTCGGTCCAGCTGGGGTTGGCAATGGTGATGCCCTCCACCGCAATAGCCACGCTGGGCCACACCGACACAGACATGGGGCCCGAGAAAATCACCTGACGACCGATCACATTCGTTGCCTGCGCCTCAATCTGATCACGGTAACGCTCCACATCCAGGGTGTATAGGAAGGCTGCAAGCCCGCCGACAAGCAGCACGAGCACCACTAGCAAACCGATTAAAAACTTCTTCATGGGGCAAACATTCCTTCGAATAAGGCTGCAATGGCGGGTATCAGCTCATCGGCTTGACGGACCAACCGATCGGCCCCCGCTTCTTCTAAATCTTCACTGGGGTGATAACCCCAACTGACGCCAATTGATTTCATCTTAGCCCCTTGGGCCATATGGATATCAAACACGGTATCGCCAATCATCACGCTGTCTTCAGCATTGTGACCGGTTTCATCAAAGGCGCGGTAGGCCATATGTGGATTTGGCTTACCCGGCCCCACATCGGCAGTTTGTAGGGTCGAAAACAGGGGCAAGATATCATGCCGTTCCAAGGTGGCAATCAACCCGCGATGGGATTTTCCCGTCGCCACACCTAAGGTGACACCGGCCTCGTGCAGGCTGCGCACCACATCGCCAATACCCGGGAATAATGGCTCTTCCAGCTCTTCTTGGGTGCGCTGCGCGGCGAAGGCTTCTTTGTAATAGCCGGCGAGCTGCTCGACCTCATCCCGAGTTTTTGTTGGCACCAAGCGGGCAATCGCATCGGCCAGGGGTAAGCCCACCACACGGCGCACCGCTTCGGGATCGGCCAGAGGCAGCCCTTCAACCTGAAACGCCGTGTTCATGGCGGCGATAATGGAAAACTGACTATCAACAAGGGTGCCGTCGCAATCAAACAGCACAAGGAGGGGGCGTTTAGCCTGGGTCACGGGCGGGCATTATGGCTGCGGGTGAAAAATCACCGTCTGAATAGCGGATTACGCCGCCCGCCTCAAAAGGAAATCCACCGAGCGCCTTTGTAATCTCACCGCGGGCGTGACCGCCAAAAGCAATGGGGTGTCATCCATTCTGGATGACACCCCATGTAAAACCGGTTCGGAAGATTGCGTGGGTGGAGAGGGGGATGAGGGGGATACGCGCCCTTCAAAACCGGAACTTGTTAGAAATCAGATATTGCCTCGATCAATGTAATAGGCGCCATGGATACGGTAGGCGGCTTTACCCCGTCGCTCGACCATCCCGGCGGCCATAATGCCGGTGAAGGGTCGCAAGAAGGGGTCGGTACCAGATAGGGTTGGGTAGCCGATATTCTGGTTGTTGGTCGCCAGCAGATCACGGCCACGGGTTTCGGTAATGCCCCGATCCAAGACCAGCATCATATGACCACTATCGCGGAATAACGGTGTGTAATCCGGCGGGTTCAGCTTGCCTGAGAAGGCGAGCGGGTTCAGGTCAAACATATCCACCTTAATCCGAATGAACGCGGTGGCGTATTCCGGACCCGGGGCTACTTGTGCTCCGCGATTCTTCAGGGCTTTCGCCAAATGGTCACGGAACACATTATCGGCCACACGGTTACGGAAAGCCGTGCCGGGCTCCATATAGAAAAACTCATTACCCGGGGCACCGGTTTGGAAAATTTGCTCGGCGATGTCATCGGCAATCATTTGCCAATAGGGCGCTGCTTTGGCCCCGGTCATGCCCTTGGTCGCACTGCCTGCCGGTGCGCGCATGGTGCCGTTGCCCAGGGTTTTTTCCTCGGTATAGCCGCGTAAAGACATGGCCGATAACCGATCCAGGGCGCGGCGGTTCACATTGCGTGGGTCCATGGTCTCGGGCGTCAACACCACATGGCGGAAATCCCGCGGGTGACCCGTGGTCGGATCAATAAAGCTTGTGCCCACCGCACCAGGCCCCGTGGTCGGCGCGGTCAACAAGCCCTGCATCGTGCCATGGGCTGGCTGCGCTGGGTAACGGAAGGTAGCCCCAGCATCGAGCGGATCATAGGCACCATAGGCTGGCTGTGGCACCGGATGCCCAGCTATCGATGGGACGATGTGGCTGCCGTGACCCTGAGACCATGAGCCGTGCCCATGCCCGTGACTGTGACCCCGACCGTGCATATGGCCCGCCATGGCCGGATCAACTGGATGATTGGGACGCACGCCATCTAACAGGATCGGCACTTCCCGCG
>JBCCBF010000011.1:0-20418 GCA_039814445.1 Pseudomonadota bacterium | reverse complement strand
TCGGCGACGCCGGCGATCAGGAATAGGTTCGCCTTCACCACGATATGATGCACGAGGTAGAAGACCGCCCCGACGAGCGCGAGCGGCGTCAGAAGCGCGAGCCCGAGCACCATGTAGCCGATCTGGCTGACGATGTGGAACGACAGGATCCGCCGCATGTCGTTTTGCGCCGCCGCGCCGAGGACGCCCGTCGTCATCGTCAGCGCCGCGACCCAGAGCAGGATCTCATGCGTGAAGGCGACGTCGTGGTCGAAGACGAGGGTGAACATGCGGATCAGCGCATAGACGCCGACCTTGGTCAGCAGCCCGGCGAAGACCGCGGAGACCGAAAACGCCGGCGTGTGGTAAGAGGCGGGGAGCCAAAAAAAGAGCGGAAAAACCGCCGCCTTCACGCCGAAAGCGATCATGAAAAGAACGGCGACGACCGTCAGAAGCCCCTGATCCGCCTCGTCGACCGCGCCTGCGAGGTCGGCCATGTTGAGCGTGCCGGTCATGCCATAGAGCAGCCCGACGCCCGTCAGGAACATGATCGTCGAGACGAGGTTGAGCGCGACGTACTTGACGCCGCCGTCGATCTGCTCCGCCCGGCCGCCGAGGACGAGAAGCCCGAAAGAGGCGATCAGCATCACCTCGAACCACACATAGAGGTTGAAGAGGTCGCCCGTGACGAAGGCCCCGGTCACCCCCGCGATCAGCACCTGAAAGAGCGCATGGTAGCCGAGCGCCTCTTTCCGCTCGTCGATGTCGCCGAGGGCGTAGACCGCGACGGCGAGCGAGACGATCGCGGTGATGAGCACCATCGCCGCCGACAGAAGATCGGCGACGAGCGTGATCCCGAAGGGCGCCGGCCACCCGCCCATCTGCGCCGCGACCACCCCGTCGCGGAGAACGACCGAAAGAAGCGCGAGCGCGGCGACGAGCGACGCCGCCGAGCCCGCGACGGAGATCCATCGGCCGGCCGGCCGGGACCGCGCCAGGAACGCGAGCACCGCCGCCGCGAAGGGGATCGCGATGGGAAGCGCGAGAAACCAGCTCACTTCGCGGCGTCCTCCGGCTCGGCGAGGCGCATCTCATCAGGCTCGAGCGTGCCGAGCGAGGTCCAGGCGCGGAAGACGAGAACGATGGCGAAGGCGAAAAGCCCGAAGCCGATGACGATGGCGGTGAGCACCAGCGCCTGCGGCAGCGCGTTGGCGGCGAGACCGGCGGGCGCGTCGGCCCCTTCGGCGATCAGCGGCGGCGCGCCTTCGGTCAGGCGGCCGGCTAGAAAGATCGTCAGGTTCGCCGCGTTGGAAATGAGCACGAGCCCGAAGACGAAGCGCAGCAACTGCCCCGCGAGCATCAGATAGACGCCCGCGGCGACGACGGCGCCGATGGTGAGAGCGAGCAGCGCCTCCATCAGATCTCCTCCTCCATGGCGAGGACGAGGGCGAGGACGGAGCCGAAGACGACGAGATAGACGCCGACGTCGAAGATGAGGACGGTGGAGAGCGGAAGGCCCTTGTCCCCCTCCGTCGCGCCGAGGAAGAGCCACTGGCCGGTGAAGAAGGCGTCGCCGACGAGCCCCGCGGCGAGCCCGGCGACGAGCGCGATCCCGAGCCCGACCATGGCGACGCTTTGCGGTTGGACGCGAAGGGCCTTCCGCGCCTCCTCCGCCCCCGTCGCGATGGCGTAGATCACGAAGCCGGTCGCGCCGACCAGACCGCCGATGAACCCGCCGCCGGGCTCGTTATGGCCGCGAAGCAGCATGTAGATCGAGAAGATCAGAAGAAGCCCGGCGAGATAGCTACCGGTTGCTGACACGCCGCGTGAGTAAGCCACCGGCTGGGTTACGAGAGAAACTGGGTATTACCGAGGCTGAGGACTGGCTCCATTTGCTCGCCCTTCATGTGACCGATGATACGCCCTACGCCCTCGAAGATCGCTGGATCAGCCTCACTACCGTACCCATGGCAAAACAGGTGGATTTTCATGCCCATTCGGCCAATGAATGGTTGCTTGAGCATGTGCCGTACACCGATGCAGCGCTGAGTATCCGGGCCGCCTCGGCGGATGATCTGGCCCAACGCCATCTGGTGGTAAGTGCTGATGCCCCGATCCTACAATTGGAGCGGGTCACACGCTTGGGGGCGGCCCTCGTGACGGCTGTGACCCTGTCATTCCCGCCCGGCCATCAGATCGTAAGCAGCGCTGGCTCAGCCTAAAAATGCAGGCCCGCGCCCAGGGCTTTAAGGGCGGCTTCTTGGAAGCCTTCTGACTGGGTCGGGTGGGCGTGGACCGTCTCGGCGATATCCTCCAACCGGGCGCCCATTTCCACTGCCAAGGCAAACGCCGCCGATAACTCGGACACCCCGGCCCCGACAGCCTGAATACCGGTGATCGCATGATCTCCCTCACGGAATACCACCCGGATAAAACCATCATCCCGTTCCACGGTCATCGCCCGACCATTGGCGGCAAAGGGAAACTCCGCGGCCTTGGTACCTTCAGCACCCGGCAGATTCCCCACCGACACAATCTCTGGATCAGTAAAGCAAACCGCGGGTATGGCACGCTTATCCCACGCCGTGGATTGATCGCTAATGTGGCGGGCCACCATTTCCCCCTGGGCCATGGCCCGATGGGCCAGCATCGGCTCGCCCGTCACATCACCAATCGCATAAATACCGCGCATGGAGGTTTGTCCGTGCTCATCAATCTTAATGTAGGCGCCATCCAGGGTCAGGGCTAATTCATCAATGCCAATACCCCGGGTGCGCGGGCGACGGCCCACGGTGACCAACACTTTATCCGCCGTCACGGCCCCTTGGTCGGTCTGCAAAGCACCATCGGTGTAATCCTGCGCCTTGGTACCGGTCATCACCGTGACCCCTAAATGATCCAGGCGTTTTGCCACCGGGCGGGTCAACGCCGCATCATAAAGCGGCATGATACGATCGGATGCTTCTACAATCGTGACCTTGCTACCCAGCTTGGCAAAAGCGGTGCCAAGCTCAAGTCCAATATAACCAGCCCCCACGACAGCCATCGTTTTCGGCACGGTAGTAAGCGCGAGAGCATCCGTGGATGACAGGACATCGCCGCCAAAGGGCAAACCCGGCAACTCCACCGGGGCGGATCCAGTGGCCACCACAATACGGTCGGCGCGGATCTCGACGCCAGTATCCGAGCCATCATCCAATCGCACCCGTTTACCGTCCATGAACCGTGCGGAGCCTTGGACATATTTCGCCCCGGCCCGTTTCAGCAGGCCTTCAACACCATCGGTCAGTTTCGTGACAATACTGTCTTTCCAACCGATAGTCTTCGCATAGTCCAATTGCGGCTTGCCCACCGAAATGCCCAGGGGGCTGTCAGCGGGACTATGGGCCATATGGCTGATCTTATGCATTTCATCAGCTGCGTGAATTAACGCTTTAGACGGAATGCACCCCACATTCAGACAGGTACCACCGGCCTTGGCTTCGTCCACCACAATGGTGTCAAGCCCAGCCTGGGCACAGCGTATCGCGCAGACATAACCACCAGGACCAGCGCCCAGGATAAGCACATCACATTTCATGACCTCATCCCTCCACAAACAACATGGCTGGGCTTTCCAACAGACTTTTGATTTTCTGTACAAAAACCGCCGCGTCATAGCCATCGATCACCCGGTGATCGAAAGATGAGCTGATATTCATCATCTTACGCGGGCGGAATTCTTGGCCATCCCATACGGGCCGCACTTGCATCTTGTTGACCCCAACAATGGCAACTTCGGGATAGTTGATGATCGGTGTGGTGGCGATGGCGCCCAGGGGACCGAGGGAGGTAATCGTCATGGTCCCCCCTTGCAGCTCATCAAGCTTGATGGTCCCATCGCGGGCCGCCTCAGCAAGCCGTGTCAGCTCGCGGGCATTATCCCAGAGGTTGCGAGATTCCGCGTGTTTTAACACCGGCACATTCAAGCCGTTGGGGGTTTGGGTGGCGACACCCAAATGCACGCCCCCATGGCGGTGAATGACCCCCGCCTCATCATCATAGCGCGCGTTCATTTCCGGCTGTTCGCGCACCGCCTCAACAATCGCGCGCATCAGGAATGGCAGCAAGGTAAGCTTGGGCCGCTGGCCTTCATGCTTTTGGTTCAACGCCGCGCGCAGATCTTCAAGGGCGCTCATTTGCACTTCTTCGACAATCGTGATGTGCGGTATTCGCGTCTTCGCCAAGGACATTTTCTCAGCGATCTTACGGCGCATGCCGGTCACGCGCACATCTTCAACCCCGGTGTTTGGTCCACGGGTCACGGCCCCCTGTTCAATACCGCCAGAGGCCAGGAAATTATCGAGATCATCATGGCTGATCCGCCCCCCTGGACCCGTGCCCGGCACGCGGCGTAAATCAACACCCTCATCTTGGGCGCGTTTGCGGACTGATGGGGAGGCCAATGGCTTGGTGCCAGGGGCGCGTTTTTGTACGGGCCGGGCCGGTGATGTGGCGGCTGCTCGTTCAATCTTCGGGGCCGGCTCTTGGGCTTTACTCGGTGGATCAGCTGGGCTGGGTTTATCGTCCTTGGTTGCCGATGCCGCCTGCTCAGTCTCAGGGGCCGTGTCAGCCTTGGCATCATCACCGCTAGTATCACCGGCTACTTCCAGGGTAACGATCACCGAGCCCACGGCGACCATATCACCCACAGCACTGTGCAGCTCTATCACCTTACCAGACTTCGCCGTGGGCACTTCCACCGCTGCCTTATCGGTCATGACATCAGCCAGGACATCATCCTCTTGCACCAAATCACCGACCTTCACATGCCAGGCGGATAATTCAGCTTCGGCGATGCCCTCACCGATATCGGGAAGTTTGATGGTATAGCGTCCCATCTAATCCTCCATGGCTTTGCGGAAGCCTTCACCCACCCGGGCGGGGCCGGGGAAGTAATCCCATTCCTGGGCGTGAGGGTAGGGCGTATCCCACCCGGTCACACGGATCACCGGGGCTTCCAGATGGTAGAAACAGGCCTCTTGGACCAGCGACATAAGCTCCGCCCCATAGCCCGAGGTGCGGGTCGCCTCATGGACAATCACACAGCGTCCGGTCTTCTCGACCGAGGCTGAAATTGTGTCCAGATCAACCGGTAGTAGGGTGCGAATATCGATGATCTCAGCATCAATGCCAGTGGCCTCGGCGGCGGCTTCGGCCACATAGACCATGGTGCCATAGGCGAGCACGGTTAGCTCAGCCCCCTCGCGGTAGGTCGCGGCTTTGCCCAGAGGGACAATATCGTCACCATCAGGCACTGCTCCCATAGGGTGGTTTTTCCAGCTCGTCACCGGGCGATCATGATGGCCATCAAACGGGCCGTTATAAAGCCGCTTGGGTTCTAAGAAGATCACCGGGTCCGGGTCGGCGATTGAAGCCAATAACAGGCCCTTGGCATCAGCAGGGTTGGACGGGATCACCACCTTGAGGCCCGAGACATGGGTGAACAAAGCTTCGGGTGACTGGGAATGGGTCTGGCCGCCAAAGATACCACCACCAGTGGGCATGCGGATGACCAGGGGACAGGTAAAGTCACTGTTCGACCGGTACCGCAGGCGGGCGGCTTCGGACACGATCTGGTCATAGGCGGGTAGCACATAATCGGCGAATTGGATCTCAATCACTGGCTTGAGGCCATAGGCCGCCATGCCGATTGCCGTGCCCACAATACCGCTCTCATTAATCGGCGCGTCAAAGCAGCGGCTCTTACCGTATTTCTCCTGTAAGCCAGCGGTACAGCGAAACACGCCGCCGAAAAAACCCACATCCTCGCCAAACACCACCACCCGGTCATCGGCCGCCATGGCCGTGTCATGGGCTTCGCGGATGGCTTCGATCATCGTCATATGTGCCATTAGTAGCCGGCCTCCTGCCGCTGACGGATCAGATGAGGCGGCATCTCTTCAAACACTTGCTCGAACATATCCCGGGCTGAAGGTGGGGTGCCGTCTTGCAGCGTGCCGATGGCTTCGGCCGCCCGTTGTTCGGTCTTTACCGTATCCAAAATTTCAGCCTGGGCTTGGGTATGGCGCTCTTCGCTCCATTCGCCCAGGACGATCAGATGCTCTTTCAACCGCTCGACCGGATCGCCCAAGGGCCAGGCCGAACCTTCCTCTTGCGACCGGTAAGCGGACGGATCGTCAGAGGATGAATGGGCCCCAGCCCGGTAGGTGACGTGTTCGATGAGGGTTGGCCCATGGCCATGACGGGCGCGCTCAACCGCCCACTTCGCCACGGCGTGCACAGCCAAATAATCATTACCATCCACGCGGATTGATGGGATGCCAAAGCCGTGACCGCGGGCGGCAAAGGTGCCCACCCCACCCCGGGCAATGCCTTGGAATGTGGAAATCGCCCATTGATTGTTCACAATGTTGAGGATCACTGGCGGCCGGTAGGTGGAGGCAAACACCATGGCGGAGTGGAAGTCACTCTCAGCGGTGGAGCCGTCACCGATCCACCCGGCGGCAATCTTGGTATCGCCCGCAATCGCCGACGCCATAGCCCAGCCCACCGCTTGCACAAACTGGGTTCCCAGATTGCCTGAGACGGTGAAAAAACCGTGTTCTTTCGAGCTATAACAGATTGGTAGCTGGCGACCCTTGAGCGGGTCGGCGCTGTTGGAAAAGATCTGGTTCATCATGGTTTGCAGCGGGTAACCCGACGCCACCAACAGCCCGGCTTGTCGGTAGGTGGGGAAGTTCATATCCCCCGGGCGCAAGGCTCGGGCAAAGGCGCAAGACACGGCCTCTTCGCCCAGATGTTGGATATAGAATGACGTCTTGCCCTGGCGTTGGGCCATGAGCATGCGTTCATCAAAGGCGCGCAGAGTCAGCATATGCCGCAAGCCCTCACGCAATTCTTCGGGCGTCAGCGCCCCGGCCCAATCACCGACCGCCTCACCCTTTTTATTGAGCACGCGGACGATTGAGAACGCCATATCGCGCATATCATCGGCCGCGGCGTCAATCGGTGGTCGACGCACAGCACCCGCACGCGGGATCTCAAAATCACTAAAGTCCGGGGTGTCACCCGGCCGGCATCCCGGCTCTGGAACATAGAGCGAGAGCGGGGTCGTTTCCTCTTCCATAGCCATCCTTTATGCGGTCTGCGCGGCTGGGATATACCAACGCGCTTACCACGAGCTTGCCATTCTATGGTGACGGCATTAGCGCTCGTGTGAGGGAGGGTGAACTGGATTATTGATGAAAATTCATCGTGCTAAGGGGATAGTATAGATCGTACGACCAGACAAGGCTGATCCCCTGTACCCCAGATCAGAAAAGCCCTTTTTGCGCTAGAAATCGGCTACAGAAAAACCACAACACCAACCAATAGAATGATCGCTAGCAAGATGGTTTCTGCCACCACTAATGCCAGGGGCCGCCAGCCCAAGGCCTTTAGCTCGGCGATCTGTGTCCGGGCCCCGATGGCGGCAACGGCCATGATCAAGCATGCGGTGGATAGCCAGGTGGCGGCCATCACCACGAAGGGGGGCAAGAGCCCAAAAGAATTCAACCCGGCCAAAGCGATGAAGCCGATCAGCATGGGCGGTGGGGCCAACCCCTTCAATCCAGTGGTTTGCGTTCTTTCCCGAAAGATGATGGCGACAGCGATGACCACCGGGGCCAGAAGTGCCACGCGAAACAGTTTTGTAAGCGTTGCTGATTGCCCGGCTTCTTCTGAGATCGTGTAGCCGGCGCCGACCACTTGGGCCACATCGTGAATGGCGCCGCCAATAAAGATCCCGGCCGTGTTGTCATCAAAACCAAGCAACCTGCTGATCACGGGGTAGAGAACCATGGCGAGCGTACTCAGGCTGGTAACAGCCACCACGGTAAAAGCCGTCTCCCGCTCCTTCCATTCCCGATTGGGTAAGGCCGCTGCGATGGCCAAAGCAGCCGAGGCACCACAAATCGCAGTCGCGCCACCCGTTAACACACCACGCTCAGCCCCCAGCCCCATGGCACGGGCTAACACCCCGCCGAAGACCACCGTGGCAACCACACCGATGACCACAATCACCAAGGGCGCGATGCCAAGCCCCGCAATATCCTCAACGCCAATGCGAGCGCCCAACAAGGCCACGCCAAACTTCAAAATCGCTTTACTGGAAAACCGTAGCCCCGCCGCCATCCCCGGCACCTGGCCAACCCGGGTCAACGCCATGCCAAATAACAGTGCCAAGAGCATGACAGGCCCGCCCAAAAATCGCGCCACCAAAACAGCCGCCAAGGCCAAGGCACCAGCCCATAGGATACCGGACCATAAATCATGAAGACGGGTAATGATCATAAGCGTGGGATTAACGGGCCATGATAATAACACCGGTAGATGGGAGAACCGGGCATGATCACAGCCTGATTATATGTGGGCATGGGATTTAACGGGTAACCGACGTGACAAACATCATGGTATCGACAATCAGTCTATATAGGTAACCATCCTTATTGTCTTGCCTACTGGGAGACCCCGATGGGGCTGATTATCGACATTGTCTTACCGCTGGCCCTGGCCTTCATCATGTTTGCCCTGGGCATCGGGTTAACCGTTGAGGATTTTACCCGGGTCGCCCGTCAACCACGGGACTTTCTGATTGGCGCCACCTCTCAGATGCTGCTCTTACCGCTCGTTGCCTTGGCGCTGGTCAGTCTTTGGCCCCTGCCGCCTGAGCTGGCCGTGGGCTTGATGATTATCGCGGCCGCCCCAGGTGGTGTGACGTCCAACATCCTCACCTCTTTTGCCCGTGGCGATGTGGCGCTTTCGATATCACTCACCGCGGTGACCAGCTTACTCAGCGTGATCAGCATTCCGTTTATCGCCACGGCGGCCTATGCGTATTTTATCGGTGATCGTGCTGATCAGGATATCTCGATCACCCGGACGGCCCTCAGCGTTTTTGCCATCGCTACCTTGCCTGTCTTGGCCGGGCTGGCCACGCGGCGATTTGCACCGGGCTTTTCACAACGGTTTGAGCCTATCGCCCGCCGGCTGTCGACGGTGCTGTTTGTGATCGTGCTAGCCGGTGCGATCTTTCAGGAGCGGGATAATATCGTAACCTACTTTGCCCAAGCGGGTTTGATCACCCTGGTGTTAAACGTGGTGATGATGAGCTTGGCGTTCACCCTGGGCTGGCTATTCGCCACGGGACCACAGCAAAGAGTGGCCATATCACTTGAATGCGGATTACAGAACGGCACCCTTGCCATTGCGGTGGCCAGCTTGTTGTTTGGCGGAGGCTTGGTCATCGTGCCGGCGGCTACCTACAGCTTGATCATGTTTGGCACCGGGTTGGTATTCGTAGCCTTGCTACGGCGGCACACCCCAGACAGTTAACAGTTGAATCTGACCGTATGACTGGCCGTGTAAGTGAGTAGCCGTATATCTGGCGCGCTCGTCTAGTCTGATAGTATTGGAGGATCTTAGTATTTCGGCCCACGTCTTTTGCATGCCATTATTATGCCTGATGCATGATCGCCTTATTAGGGTTACCCGTCACAATGAATTGGTAACGCTATACTTTTAACTTGAGCAACAGTGCCGAAGTGTGCTTCCTCAGCTCTTTAAAACAATTTAAAAGTGGGTAAAGCTGGGATGGTTGTTCGCGCGTCTCATACACTGGCAACAGCGGGGGTAGTGCTCTGCTTCATTGTTGGAAGTGCTCCAGCGTACGCTGTCGATGTACCGCTCCCGACACCTCAAAACTTCGTGATGACAAGCGACCTTAAGGTTGGTGGTTTTTCAATTCTACCAACAATTAGCACGGGGATCGAGACGACAACCAATCTTGAAGGCGATCCCACCGAAAAATCGGGTTATATCGGCCAACTTCTTGGATCAATCTCGGCGTCTAAGACCTTGGAAGACCTGTTTATCAACACCTCACTATCACTCCAACAACAAGAACCAATTGATGCTGACGCCATCAACAGCACCGCATTAAGCGGTCTTATCAATACGAACTATCAAATCAATGATGCATGGAGCATCCAAGGCGAATTGGAATATGACGAATCCATCGTCACCACCACCGACCCCTATCAGTTCAGCGGTAACGTTAATGGTGTCACAAGCACTGAAAGTGCTGTGCTCGGCTTCACATGGACCGGTAAAAAGTATTCAGCGCAAGTGCTCGGCAGAATACAAGATGTGGCAACTGAAACCTCAGTCACTGGCAGCACGGCATCTGAACTAGACCGCGTTGAGCGCGATATTCGCTTTCAAATCAGCCGGAACCTTAGTGATGGCAAATTTTACACTTATGGCGGCGTCACGGAAATTGACTATGCAGACAGTGGTATTGATCGGAATTCTGAGGGCGTTCTTCTTGGTATTGGACGCAGCTGGACTGGGAAAACTTATAGCATAACGACAGAGTTTGGCGCCCTTTGGCAGCGGTTCCTCACGGATCTAATTCCCATCAATAGAGGCATTGTTGGCCAGCTAGAAGGGACGGTTGCATTAACGGATAACTGGACACTCGGTGCAAAAGCCGCCCGCTCTTTTGAAGAACAAAATATCGCCACGAATTCAGCCGGTCTCTACATCAATGAATTGTCTGTCGGTTTGCAGACCTTACTTCATGATGATCTGCTTTTGCGCTTTGGACCAACCTATACCGTGAGCGAGTTTGACAACGAAAACTTTGAACTCGACACCTACATGCTTGACGCGACACTGATGTGGCAGATCATGCCCAATCTACAAATGCCGGTAGTGATCAGCTACCTCACCCAGGAAGCTAATAATGCAGCCCTGGCGGCATCAGAATTTAATGAGCTAAGCCTGACGATTTCTTTGGTTAAGGCCTTTTAAGAACTTCTTGCTGCGTTTACAAAATTTGGTATTAGTTTATGTACCAAGCAGCACAAAAGGGTATTGGAAGCGGCGGATATACAGAATGGTTCGCACGCCAACAGTTTGTATGTGCGTAACACCACCCCCGTGCGATCAGAAATAGGATTTGCGGCAGTGACGGATCAATCTGGTGAAGACCAATATTTGGTAGTGATCAATCATGAAGAACAATACTCAATCTGGTTAAGTGGGCGCGAAGTGCCCGAAGGCTGGTCTGAGACTGGCTTCCGCGGCTCGAAAGATGAATGCCTAGCGCATATCAATGAGGTCTGGACCGATATGCGACCAAAATCATTGCGGGAGCGTCTGGCTCAAGCCAACGCAACCTGACCCGGTGACTTCTGCGCGTAACCCGAACCCCGCAGCACGGAAACGCATCCATGCCGAACGGCCTGATATGGCCTCGGCAACCAACACCGCCAACTCTCATGGCAAGACGCATCAGCATCTCTTATCGATGATCACGGCCCACCGGGCCGCACATCCAGACAAGCGCGCCTTACGGTTTGTCGATAGTGATGGCGCGGTGGTGGCGGAACATAGTTTCGCCAGCCTGGCCAGGCGCGTCGATCATCTCGCCAGCGGTCTCAAAACCCAATGCGCGCCGGGCGACCGGGTATTGTTGATGTTCCCCGCTGGGCTTTCCTTCATTGAGGCGTTTCTCGCCTGTCTGCAAGCAGGCTGCATAGCGGTTCCGCTCTACCCCCCACGCAACGCTCGACATTGGCAACGACTGGAACATGTGCTCAAGGATGCGGACGCCACTTTAGGTCTCTGCCCTGAGGGTTTGAACGAGAAAATCACCGGGTGGACCCAGGCTGAGGGGGCTACAGCGCCCCACCTCCTAGTCCTCGATCAACTGGCCAACCTCAGCACTGGCGACCCTGCCATCTGTACCAGCCAGCCATCGACCCTTGCCTTGCTGCAATACACCTCCGGCTCCACGGGCTTGCCGAAGGGCGTGCGGGTCACCCATGGCAACCTGTTGGATAACCTTGCGGTGTTGGCTGAGGTGTTCCGCCTTGATGACCAAGATGTGATGGTCAGCTGGCTACCCCACTTCCACGATATGGGCTTGGTCCAAGGTATCTTACTACCGCTCAGCCTTGGCTGTAGCCTGACCTTGATGGCACCTGAAACTTTCTTGCAGCGGCCGCGGCTTTGGCTGGATCTGTTAGCCAGTGACAAAGCCACCTGTAGCTGTGCGCCCAACTTTGCCTTTGATTACCTGACCGATCGGATAGAGGCCAAAGAGGTAAGCGGCTGGGATCTATCGGCCATGGGCGGCATCCTCAATGGGGCCGAGCCCATCCGAGCTGAGACCTTAAGACGGTTCCACAACCACTTTGCGGCCTCCGGCCTCAAACCCCATGTGATGCGACCCGGTTACGGCATGGCCGAAACCACCTTGCTCGTCACCGATAGCCAATTTGGCAGCCTGCCAAAGGTTATCACCGTGGATGCCCAGGCACTAAGCCAAGGTCAGCTAATCCCCCAGGCGGACGGACGCGAACTCGTCAGTGTTGGCCGGGCAGCACGACAGGTGCGGTTGTGCATCACCGCCCCCGATGGGGACACACCGCTACCACCAGGGCAGGTTGGCGAGGTCCGGATTGCTGGCCCCAGCATTGCGGACGGGTATTGGCAGCAGAGTGACGCCACCGAAGCCACCTTCCTGCCACGGGTCGATGGCATGCCGTTTTTACGCACAGGTGATCTCGGCGTTCTGGATGATACGGGCGAGCTGTATATTTGCGGCCGCTTAAAAGACGTGCTGATTGATGCGGGGGTGAACCATTACCCACAAGACGTGGAATGGACAGCGCAGGACAGCGATAATCGCTTGGCCATGGGCAATGGTGCGGCGGTACAGATTGACGGACCAGATGGCCAGCCCAGGCTCGTATTGATCCAGGAGGTCACCCGTAAGGCGCGTCATGATCCAGATATCGCTGCCATCTTTGCCAGGGTCACCGCCGCAATTTCAGCAGAGCACGGCTTGGCCCTTCACCGGCTTGTATTGGTCCGGCCAGGATCGGTGCCGAAAACCTCCAGCGGCAAAATCCAACGCCAGAAATGTCAAATAGATTTACTGGCGAACCAGCTGCCAGTTATTGCGGACTACCAAGCGAAAGCCACCACTTATGCGAAAGGTCATGATCCCGCCACGCCAGAGGATTTCGGACCGTGGTTAACCGCTTATGTGGCCCACGCTCTCGCGGTCGATAGCGCCGCTTTGGCCTGGGACCGACCCCTTGCGGAATATGGCATGACCTCCCGCCTCGCCGTGGGCTTAAGCGGCGCCATCGCTGATAAGCTCGGACGTCCGATGCCTGCGAGCCTACTTTATGAACGGCCAACCTTGCGCTCGCTCTTGGCGCTCGGCACCAGTACTGACACACGCCCCGAAGGGCAAATAAAGACCCAGCGACAGCGTGGCACCGCACCCACCACCACGAGTGTAACCACCGATATTGCTATTATCGGCATGGCCTGCCGGTTCCCCGGTGCGGCTGATCTTGACCAGTTTTGGCAATTACTGGTGACTGGCGGTGATGCCATTGGACCGGTACCAGAAGGCCGCTGGAAGCCAAGCGAACAGACCCCCTTGCCAATCAAAGAAGGCGGGTTCCTCAGCGACATCGCCGGTTTTGATCCAGCCTATTTCGGTATTGCGCCGACCGAAGCGGTGACAATGGACCCGCAGCAGCGATTAGCCCTCGAGGTCAGCGTCGAAGCGTTGGAGCATGCTGGGGTGACCCGCGCGCAATTACGTGACCACGCGACGGGGATTTATTTAGGAATCTCTGGCTCTGAATACGGTGCCCTCGGCACTGGCGCGCTGGACCAGGTATCGATCTATGATGCCACGGGTTCCGCCCCGAGCGTTGCGGCAAACAGATTGTCTTACGCTCTTGACCTCAACGGCCCAAGCCTTGCAGTTGACACCGCGTGCTCATCGTCTCTCGTCGCTATTCACCAGGCCGCGCAGGCTTTGCAGGCTGGGGAATGTGAGATGGCGATTGCGGGTGGTGTGAATGTGATGGTGCGCCCTGACATCACTGCCGCCTTTGCCCGCTCCGGTTTGTTATCGCCAGACAGCCGATGCCGCAGCTTTGATGCCAAGGCCAACGGGTATGTCCGCTCAGAAGGCTGCGGCATGGTGGTGCTCAAGCCGCTGGACCGAGCCCAGGCCAAAGGCGATGACATCCTATCGGTCATCAAAGGCTCAGCCATCGGTCATGGCGGGCGCAGCAACGGGCTCACCGCGCCCTCACCTGATGCCCAAGCCCAGTGCATTCAAACCGCCCTGGCTGATGCGGGGCTATCGGCTGCGGATATTGACCTGATCGAAACCCATGGCACCGGTACACCTTTGGGTGACCCAATCGAAGTGGCTGGGATCGACCGGGTCTTTGATGGCCCGCGAACCACCCCCGTTTGGCTGGGATCGGTCAAAAGTAATATCGGCCATCTGGAAGCCGCCGCCGGTGTCGCGGGCTTGATCAAAACAGTGCTCGCGCTCAAGGCCCAACGCCTGCCAAAAACTGTTCATTTGCACCAAGTAAACCCGGCCATCCCGGACAGGGACTATCGCCAGTTTGCCACCGATACCATTGCCCTCAACAAGCCATCAGCCCCCCTACGCGCAGGCGTGAGTTCATTTGGCTTTGGCGGTGCCAACGCCCATATGGTGATTGAAGCGGCCCCCACACCACCCGATTACAGCGACGAGGCGGCTGGCCAAGATCATGCGCTGCGCATCGCCATTAGCGCCCATACACCGGCGGCCTTGTGGGCGCGTGCCCAGAATCTGGCAGGCCTCGATATCGCACCCACCGCACTAGCCTCGCGCCTTAACCAACACAGTCTGCAACACCAGATGCGCACGGTTGTATCGGTCCAGGCGCATGATGACGGCCCAGCGCAACTACAAGCCCTACTCAACGCCCTGGCCCAAGGCACCCTAGATCATCACAATGCTCGCCCCCCCGGCGCTGGGCTGGTCTTTGTGTATTCCGGCCAAGGGTCTCAGTGGGTCGGCATGGGCAAAAGCCTGATTGCCACCTCACCGCATTTCGCAGAAATTTGTGCGCGGCTTGATCAAGTCTTCCAGGCAGAAACAGGTATGTCCCTGCTCGCGGTGATCGAGCAAGACACCGCTTTGTGTAACCCGAAATTTTTGCAACCGGCCCTGTGCGCGCTGCAACTCGCCTATACAGAATTATTGGCTGATTTGGGTGTGCAACCGGATGCCGTGCTGGGGCATTCCTTGGGTGAATTTGCCGCCGCTGCGACCGCGGGAGCTTATAGCCAGGAAGAAGCCATCGGCCTTGCTGCCTTGCGCGGTCGGTTGATGGCTACGCTAGAGGGCACAGGCGGTCTCTTGGCCGCGAATGTCACCAGTGAGCAAGCGCTGGAGATGATCGGGAACCAGGCTTCTGAGGTCGAACTAGCGGTTGAGAACAGCACCAACGCGGTGGTGCTAAGCGGCCCAACCGCTGCTTTGGATAGCCTGGCCAAAGAGCTCGATGCCCAAGGCCACCTTCACAAACGCCTGCCCGGCACCATCGCTTTTCACCACGCGGCTACCACCAGCCAAGCCGCCAAGATGCCGGCCTGTGACAACCGCATAATCACCAGGCCATTCTGGTCCAGTGTCACCGGCGGCGCGCTTGCGGATAATCTGCCTGAGACTTATTGGCGCGATAACATGCGTGGCCGGGTACGGTTTGCCACGGCATTAAAAGACATGGCGAGCCATGGCTATACCGAGTTTCTAGAAATAGCCCCGCACCCACTACTCTTGAACGCGCTCACAGCCCATGGCGGGGTGGCCGCGGGTATCGCTGCACGTGATCTCGCGGGTGATGAGGCACTCTTAGATGGCCTTACGTCTCTGTACTTAGCCGGTGGGCTTGCGTCACTACCACCTGCGGTCACGCCCCTGCCGCGGCAACCCGGAGTCAATCTGCCAAATTATCCCTGGCAGCGTGAACCATTTTGGGCGGTTCCTAATCGGCCGCAGAACCAAGACGTGACCACCCAGGATGCCGATCACCATTGGGCTGCTCTTACCAAAGTGGCAGAACAAAATGCCGGCCGGATGCCGGTCACACTCGACCTGGCCGCCTCCCAAGCAATGTTTGCGGCATTTGATCAATGGGCGTTGGCCGAGATGGCGGCCTGCCTCACAGCCATCGACCGACAAGATAAGGCCGTTGAAGACCGCTACCAGCCCTTAATCAACCGCTGGCGCGACCAGGTGGCGACGGCTAAAGCCACGGGCACACTTATGGACCGCGAGGCGGCCTATGATCAGGCGAAGACCGCCAGCGCTGATACCCCCTGGTTCCTTGACTATCTTCGCCGCTGCCATGATGCCTTGCTAGCGGTGGTGACGGGTACGGAATCTTCCCTACAGACCCTGTTCCCCGATGGCGATTGGGCAACGGTGGAACAGCTCTATCACCAATGGGCCGTCGCCAATTACTTCAACGATATCATTAGTCAAACCCTCGCCCTACGCGCCCAGCGGGCAACCCCAGATCAGCCTTTACGCATTCTGGAAATCGGCGCGGGTACAGGCGGTTTGACCCGGGCAGTTCTACCCGCTCTACCCCCTGACCGGATTGCTTATACCATTAGTGACACCTCGGCTTATTTTGCCAATCCACTCAAGCAGCGGGTAGCGGGATTGGTGCCTACCACAAGGATCGAGTTTACTGAATTTGACCTCAACCAAAGCCCAGAAGATCAAGGGTTCGCTGGCAAAGAATTCGATATCATCTTAGCGGCCAACGCGGTCCATACCGCTCATGACCTCCAGACCTCCCTTAGCAGTCTCAATCACTTGCTAGCACCCGGTGGCGCTTTGATGCTGATCGAAGCCACGACCAACCGTCCATGGCATGACACAACGATTGCGCTGATTGAGGATTGGAGCAACGCGAAACCTGATGGACGATCGGGCTCGCCGCTATTGACGGGCCAAGCCTGGCAAGATGCCCTGACCGGCGCTGGTTTTACTGATCCGCGGGTGTTTCCAGAACCAAGCAACCCGCTCACAGCCCTCGACCAATCAGTCATCATGGCTATGTGTGCCGCCACCAGCAAACAAGCTGGTAAAGCCCCCGCATCAGCAACGACCGCCAACCGGGCAGAGGGCTGGGCCTATCGGCTGGTTTGGCAAGCACAACCAGCACAGCGCCATACAGGACCAGCACCTGGTTCAATCTTAGTGCTGGGCTCATCCGATCTCGCGGCGCGTCTTACCGACACTGGGGTCACGGTTGAACACTTAGCCACCAACACCGATCGTGACGCCCTCACCCAAAAACTGATAGCGAGCGAGGCGGATACGGTTTTATTCGCCCCCTCGGAATCAGTGGACCCGCTGGGCACTGAAACATGCAAACTCGACGACCACCTTGCTGAGAATATCGACTTAGGCGTAACCCTCCTGGCGACCTATCAACAGCGGCCCGCGGCGATACGGCCACGCTTATGGTGCATCACAACCATGGGTGCGCGCGTGGATGATACCGATGCAATCATCAACCCAGCCCAAGCAGGCATTTTAGCCTGGGCGCGGGGGGTGACCAGTGAACAACCCGGCTGCTTTTCTGGGCTTTTAGATATCGCAGCAGATACGGCACCGAGTACTATTCTAAATGCATTTGCTATCGATGCGCCGGACTTGATCGCCCTGCGTCGTCAGGGCGCGTTTACCGCGCGGTTGCGGCCCATTGATGTACCGCATGGGGGTAAGCCGCTTGATCCGGAAGCCCTGTGGTTGCTTACCGGAGCCAGCGGTGTGTTATCCCAAGTTCTAGCCCGTGGCCTGGTGGATCGTGGGGTTCGTCACCTGGCGTTATTGTCCCGAGACCTGGATCGGCCCGGCTTTACCAAAATGGTGGGCGAACTCGAAACCCGCGGGTGTCAGACCTATGGCTTAGCCGTTGATTGCGCCGATAAGGCTAGCCTTACCAACGCTATCAGCGACCTAGAAGGTCAAGCGGGCCGCCCCGTTCGCGCTCTGATCCATGGGGCCGCGGTGCTTGATGCGGTATCGGTTGCGGAAACGACGCCCGAGCGCATCCATACCACCTTGCGCCCCAAAGCCATGGGCATTGAGGCACTGCGTCATGTGCTGGCAAACCACCGTTTGGACCATTGCTTGTTGATGGGCTCAGCATCGGCTGTTCTCGCCCCGCCCGGGCATAGCCTATACGCAGCTGCCAACGGGTATTTAGAAGGTGTCGCCGACCAAATGCGCAGGGCTGGCCAACCGGCCATGACAATACATTGGGGGCCTTGGACCACCTCGGGCCAACAAGCGGCGGTTGATGCGCTCACCAGCCTGGGGGTTGAGACAATCCCCGAGGCCGACGGCACCGCATTGGCTCTCGATTTACTCATTCACCAAGCACCACAAACGACCAATGGCAGCGTCATTCTGGCTGGTGAGGCTGAGGCATGGCGCGAGGCAGCCAACCGCTGGCTTACCCTGCCCATACTTAACAGCAACGATAGCGCCGCCATGGCCGAACAAGACTGGGTGGCCGGCGATAGCCTCGAAGATCAACTCCGGCTCGACGCCGCCTCCATTATGCATTTGGACCCAAGCCGCCTAGACCCGCACCGGCCGTTGGTCAGCCAGGGCCTCGATAGCTTGATGGCCATTGGCCTCAAGGGGCGGATCCAGTCTGTGCATAATAAAGCGGTCAGCATCACAGATATCATGACCAGCACCGGGTTGACCGCCTTGGCCGCCATTGTGCTTGGAGCTGCGACTGGCCCTGCGGACCAGCATGGCACCGACCAGGCGATAAGCCACAGCCCACAAGAATCCATCGATGATGATGATCGAGAGACGATGAGCATCTAATGGCTGGGCTCCGCGAACTTCTCGAAGAACTACGCCGCCGGGGGATCAAGATCAGCACCGATGGCACCACGCTCGACTTGGATGCGCCCAAGGGTGCCGTGGATGCCGAGCTACGCGACCGGCTGGTCGCCGCCAAAGCCGATTTGGTAGCGCATCTGTCGGCGACCCCGCAAACAACCGATCCCCACGCACCAAACCAGTTTGATCTCTCAGAAAACCAGCGGGCGCTGTATTACCAAATGCAGCTCGACCGTCACGGCTATGCCTATAATGTAGGCTTTGCTGGCCATCTGGACGGCGCGCTCGATGTCACCGCGCTGGACCAGGCACTCGTGGCGCTGACCCATCGGCATCCAATGCTGCGCGCGGCGTTTAGCCTGGAGGCAGGCGCACCGATCCAGACCATTGGCCCCATGTCGCGTTCAGTGCTGGCGCTCATACCAGCCACCAACCTGACAGAAGCAGAGGTTGAAACCCAGCTTCAGAACCAATACCAAACGCCTTTCGATCTGGAACACAGCCCCCTGTTCCGGGCTCATCTTTGGCATCTTGGGCCAGACCGGCACACGCTGCTGATCACCGTTCCGCATATCATTATCGATGGCTGGTCCCTCTGGCGGTTGCTCGCCGATGATCTCCCCCATGCCTATGATGCCTGCCGGGCCGGGAAAGAGCCCTTTGTGGATCGGGAAGACCCACGGCCGTTCCGTGACCACGTGGCCAATCAAGCAGCCCTGCTGACCAGCGCCGATGGTGAACGCCTCTGGAAACGCTGGGATAAGGCTTTAGCTGGTAAGGTTGAGCCGCTGGACATGCCCACCGACACTCTCCGGCCCAAGCGGAAAGCCTTTGACGGTGGGCAAGAACAGCTCTCTTTAAGCCCAGCCAAACAAGCCGCGCTCGACGTTTATGCCACGCATGCTGGCGCGACCCTACCAGCCGTGCTGTCGGCAGCATTTGCAATGGTGCTAGCGCGGCAAAGTGGACGTCAGAATATCATCATCGGCATGCCTATGTCCGGGCGCCTTGACCCATCTTTTGCCGACACACTTGGATATTTCGTCAACCCCATGCCGTTACCGATTACGGTTGGATCAGCCAACAGCCTGGAAGCGGTCCTACGCCAAGCTCATGAGGCGATCGGCTTTGCTCTTGATCATCAGGCGCTACCGCTGCCCATCATCATCGAACGCTTAGGCTTGCCCCGCGATCCAGCCCGCAATCCGCTGTTCGATGTCAATATCGCGGTCCAAAGCCCAGGCCCCAGTTCTAGTCTTGTGCGCGGTATGATGCTGGGGGCCAAGGCCCCGCCATCGCCCTTTGGCCCACTCACCATGCGCGCCATTGCTTTGCCCCAACAACAAGCCTTATTTGACCTGACCCTGGAAGCGGTTCCAGCCGATGACGGGCTGCACCTTTCCCTAAAATACGACCGTTCCCTTTTCGATGGGTCGACGGTTTTTGGTTTGCTGTCGCAGTTTGAGTTTGCGCTTGGTGCATTTGCGGCGGGGGCTGGTGCGGGTTCTGGTTCTGTGTCTTGTGTGGGTGATGTGGCGCTGGATGATGGGTCAGGGCTGGTGGCCGGGCGGGGGCCGGTGGCGGCGTGGCCAGCGGGGTGCTTGCTCGATGGCGTGGCCGACCAGGTGGCATGC